>JBHIER010000375.1:0-3692 GCA_046760705.1 bacterium | reverse complement strand
CTTCCGGCTCCTTCTTGGCACAGCGGGGTTTGAGGAGAAGAACGCCGGCAAATGCAATCACCGCCAATATTGCTACTCCTTTGATAAAATCGGTTCTCATGGCACATCTCCCATGCCTGGTCAAATAGTTATTGGACGAAAACTTCTTTTGGGCCCTGACTTTTGGATTTCCAGACAAGTCAGGAACCTCACTATCTTTCGATTGGCCATTAGCCCTAAGCCCGAAAAGCTCCCTCAACCCAAACATTTTGCCCTCCCTTGTTGGTTAAGTGGCCAAATTACTGAAACGTATCTCGCACCACGAGCGACTTTTGCATCCATTCCTGAATCAGCATATAGCGAAAACTTATACCACTGCTTATCGACCCCCTGAAGCTCTATAGTAACCCGTGGCCTGAATATGATCCCTCCTAATCTTGTTCGTTCTTCCCTGTATGGAAATGAAAATATAGTCACAGGATGAGAAAATCCTCCTTCGGAATATAATCCAATATGATCTGGTTTGTTGGTTTATTCGGGTACCTCTTCCTTGCTTCTTTAAATACAATAAAGGAATTAGCCCCTGAGGCTACAACTTTCCCATCCACTATTGCAATACACTTTCCAGCGTACTTGTTCTGGACATCCTTCGATAATTCCGGCATCTCAATCATTGTTCTTTTGTCCATAATTTACCTCCCTTTATCTTGGGATGATGTGCTCGGCCCCACTTCAAATCATCCCAAAACTCTTTTGGTTCCATCTCAACCATTCGAGTTTTCCTCTCTTGAGAGCCGGCGGAAGGCGGTGAAGCCTTCAGATGGTATGCCGCCTATCATCCACCACACGCCTTTCTCCTTCGCCAGTTCCCTAACTTCCCGATTTGCCCAATCCTCGCCAACCACGACAGGGTTCGCATTGACACCAGCGGACTGAAGCGTTCCCGCTCGCCTGACGGCCCGCTCCACATCCCGCCCATTCACCTTGTGCGATGCCTCTACAACTACGACTTGCTCGCCCTTCCACCAAATCATATCCGAAAGCGTTGGGTCTTCATCTACCTCCAAAATCCTCTCGCCCCTCAGAAGGGGCCTCAGCCATTGGCTCAAGCGCTCCTGAACCCTTGCATCGTCCGTTGCTCCCCCTTGACCGCCGCTGAAGAGCACGGGTGCTCGCTTCACCGTTTGTTGCTCATATCGCTCGCCCTCCCTTCGTCCCGCCTCGCCACGCTGCCACTCTATCAGTGTGTTCACCTGCCCTGTCAGCGTGCTCACCTGCTCCGTCAGTACGCCCATCTGCACCGTTAGGCCATCCACACGCTCCGTCAGCGCATCCACACGCTCCGCCAGAGCCTTGACCTGCTGAGTAAGTTCTCGCACCACTTGAGGCAGTGTCAGAAGTTCATCCGTCAAAAGCAGCCGCCGCAGCTCATCCCGCCACTCCGGCCGCTGCTCTAAGATTCCAACCAGATCCCGAAATTCCTCTACTGTGAAAGGCATACGCTCTCCACTTTTACACCAAAGTGCTCTTTCAGGTATACTCCACTCGCAATTAAGGATTCTATCCGCAACTCTTCCGTTCCCATCTCAACCATTCATCCACCTCCTGCAATATCAAGAAGTTATGTGCCAATGAGACATAAATCAAGCGGAAAAATGGAACATCTCCGAAAAAGACCGCTTCAAGTCCCCTCTCTTTGAGGGCCTGGGGCTTCTCTTCTCCGACAATCTTTCCATCCCTGATCAGATAGACCCTATCACAAATCTTTGGAGCCTCCTTAACGTTTTGTTCAACAAAGAGTATGGATGTCCCGAACCTTCGGTTGATATTCTTGACCTTTTCGGCCGTCTCCTTCACTAGAGCCGGGGCAAGGCCGGCCGAGGGCTCATCCAAAAGGAGAATCTGAGGCCGGCGCACAAGGATGATCCCCAAGGCCAGCATCTGGCGCTCACCACCGGACAGAAGACCGGATGCTCCTCAGAATTTGTGGTGAGTTTTTGGTGGTTCGAGTTTTCCAAGGCCATGGATGAGCGCTGGCTCTCGGTGAGGTTAGGGGTCTTCAGCAAGAGGTAGCGGGGCCCTTTCAGAAGCTCAGAGTCAGTGCCGGGCAGAGCCTTGGCCTCCATCCTCCGGACCTCGTCAATAGACTCTTTGTAAGCATAACAAATTGTAATTATAAGAGTTAAAATTTCTCTTTTTTCTTGATTTTTAAAGACGTTTTTAGTATCTTCTCTACATGATCAGGAGATGAAGACCGAAAAGGTTGACCTCCTTCCTGTATAGAATCACGAAAGTGGGGAGAGGGTTCGATGGAAGCGTACAATCTTGTCAGTCTCGGTGGCATATTTGTTTTGCTGCTCTTTGCCTGGGTATGTTCGGCCAACCGACGGGTCATCAACTGGCGAGTTGTCCTCTGGGGCACAGGCTTACAGATGCTCTTTGCCCTCTTTGTCTTCCTCATCCCGGTAGGGACGAAGCTTTTTCTGGTCATTAATGACCTCGTTGTGAAGGTTCTGGACAGTGCCAGCGCCGGAACGCGCTTCCTCTTTGGCCGGTTGGCCCTGCCCCCAGGGGAGGTCAACCGGCAGGGGGAGACGTCCCTGGGCTTCTTCTTAGCCTTCCAGGTCTTCCCTGCGGTGGTCTTCTTCTCCAGCCTGATGGCCGCTTTCTACTATCTAAAGATCATGCCGCTGCTCATCAGGGGGTTTGCCTTCGCCTTCACCAAACTGATGCACCTCAGCGGGGCAGAATCCCTCTGTGCCTCGAGTAACATCTTTGTGGGCATCGAGTCGCCACTGACCATTAAACCCCATCTGGATGGGATGACCCGTTCGGAATTGTGCACGATCCTGACCGCAGGGATGGCCACCATCGCTTCAAGTGTGATGGCCATGTATGTGTTCATGCTCAAGAACCAGTTTCCCACCATCGCTGGCCATCTCGTCTCCGCCTCGATCCTCTCGGCCCCGGCGGCTCTGGTCATGTCCAAAATCCTGGTGCCTGAGACAGAGATGCCCCAGACCTTGGGAATCAAAATCAAGCCGCACTACGAGCGAGAGCACAACATCATGGAAGCTATCATCAACGGTGCCACGGCAGGCGTCAAGCTGGTCGTAGGAATCGGAGCACTGCTCTTGGCCTTCCTCGGCCTCGTCGCCCTGGTCGATCTGATCCTCGGATCGGTTGGAGGGAGATTAAACCTCTGGTTCGGCTGGTCCCTCGACTGGTCGTTACGGGGGCTTTTGGCCTATCTCTTTTATCCCTTTACTCTGGTGATCGGTGTCCCCGCTTCGGACGCCGGAGCCATAGCCAGGATCATCGGAGAGCGAACAGTGGCCACCGAGGTTCAATCCTATCAGGATCTGGCACAGCTCATTGCCACCAACGAAATCCACAACCCCAGATCCATTGTCATCGCCACCTACGCCCTGTGCGGTTTCGCTCACGTTGCCTCCCTGGCCATCTTTGTGGGAGGAATCTCGACCCTGGCCCCGAAGCGGATCAAGGACCTTTCCGAACTCGGTTTCCGAGCCCTCGTTGGGGCCACCCTGGCCTGCCTCATGACGGCGTGCGTGGCCGGAACCTTCTTCACCAAAGGATCAATCCTGCTGGGCAGATAGGCGTACATTGACCTATCAGGACAGGGGAAAATCCCTCGTAGCCTTCTTCATATGGCAAGATCTTAAAATTTAGGTCAAGTTTTTGTGGTGAAA
>JBHIER010000374.1:0-3712 GCA_046760705.1 bacterium | reverse complement strand
AGAGAAGAGATCTTGAGCAGAGTCTTCATGGTTTTACCGTTTTCCTTCTGGTTTATGGGTGGCGACAGTGCAAAAGAGGATGCGACGGGGTCACCGCGCATCCTGACAAAGAACAGCTACACTCAATATAGAAAAAAGTGCCGTGGATGTCAACACATTATTCATTACGGCCCCCTACACGTCTGGGCCAGCCCATTTCTCCAGGGTCAAGCGGCCGCGGCTCAATTTGCCGTAAGTGAAGGCATCGATCCAGTCGCCCGGGTTGAGATAATATTTTCCGCCGATCTCCTCCAGGGTCGGGTAATGAATGTGGGCCAGGACCACCACATCATAACTGCCGCTGAGCTTTTTGATGGCCACTTCCCGGTATGCGGTGCTGTTCCAGCCTGGCGGTTTCGGCTTCGACCGGTTTCGGCTCCACCCTGACACCCATCTGGCCAAAGGAATGCCCAGGTCTGGGTGGAGGAGCTTGTAGAGCCAGACGCATACGGGGTTTCGCATGATCCACCGCTGAATCCGGTAGCCCCGTTCACCGGTGACCATCCCGTCGCCATGGGAGATGAAGAAGGATAAACCCTGATGAAATGGGTGGCAGTTCCCTGGTCTCACTTCAAGACCGATCTCACGGCTCAGGTACGGACCTGTCCAGATGTCGTGATTGCCAGCAATAAAGACGACCCGCGTCCCCGATTCCCTCAGGTCGGACAACTTTTTCAATATCCGAAAATAACAGTTGGGAACGGCTCGCCTGTATTCGAACCAGAAGTCGAAGAGATCCCCGACAATGTAAAGCACCTTAGCTTTGTCCTTTATGTACTCGAGAAAGGAAAGGAGGCGCTTCTCCTTTTCCTCCTCGACGTCCGGAGGATCGCCACCCAAATGGGCGTCGGAAATGAAATAGATGTCCGATTTCATGAGATCAGAACTGAGCTCACTCGCCTTGCTACGGTTTTCCTTGGCTCTTGGCCCTTGCTTCTCGCCTCTTGCCTCCTGCTCACTCCCATCGGACATAGTATACACACAAACGACGGTATTTTCAAACGAAAAAATGATTTTGCCGCCCATTTTTGTATCATTTTTTTCTTGATCTTAGCGGTGAAAATTTGTAAGTTTAGAATGTCTTCGTCATCTATCGTGATGGCTATCGAGATGCAGCCCTTTTTCCCCTACCCCACCCAATATATGGTGGCAGAAAAGGGCCTTCACAACAGATGAAAAAGACCCAGATTAAAAAAAATATATGTAATGTAATACCTGAGGTGAATATGAAAAGGATAAACGCCAAAAAGTTTTATGAAATTATTTACAGGCACCATGTGGAGATTCGAGAACTTATTGGGTCTCATACAGAGACGATACGGAATCACCCAAAATTGCAAAATCGACTCAACCGGTTTAACAACATCCAGCAGGAGAGAATAAAGAATTCATTGCGTCCGGTTTTATCCCAGAGGAGCATAGATTATCCAACCTTAATGAAAAAGATTACAGAATTGATGGTCCCAGCTTTCTTTGAGGGAGAGCTGAAACGATTTTGGTCGGCTACGGAGACAAAAGAGCGATTAGCCCGGTTACAACATATCTCACAGATGGTCAATTGGATTGATGACCGAATTTTGAAGGATCTGGCCAAAGAGGCTCTGTCAGATAAAAATCCTGCGATTCGTGGAGAAATGTGCTATGCACTGGGTAGGACGGCAAAGACTCGCTTTAAGCGAATGATTTCCCCTTTACTCGATGGTTCTGATCCCTGGGTTCGTGAGCAGGCTACGAATGCTATTGAACGGTTAAAAGTGCCCGAAGGGACCTCTCGTGACGAGATTGAAACAGAAGTTTTGCTCTCTGAGCTCTCGGAAATTCGAAAGCGTGTGGAGGAGGAGGCATTGCTTAGAGCTTTTCTTGATAATAGAGCTGATAAAACACTCCTCGCCCCTTGGGCTCCTGATACTATAGAAGAGCAAATCGCTCGCCCTCTTCCGCAGATAGACAATATTTAAAATGTTAGCCTATGACTTAGAATTTAGTTTTGACCAAGGTAAACACTGGTACTTTCCAGATCCTCCTTTTGTCTTATGGGAAAAACACCATGTTAGATACCCTGGAAGTGAAGATATTCTAATAGGACGCGATCTTCTTTGCCAGCTCAAGTTCTGCTGCCACGGCCCAGAGGAGAATTTTACCTCGAGGGACCCGAGGCACTGCTAAGGTGCAGCGGAGAAACACTCAAACTTAGTGCTCTAGTTCACAGCTATGGCAACGTATTGTAATGTTGGTTTCACAATGTGTTCTTAATGAAAATCTCGATCGTTCTCTGTCATTGCAACCCCGGACTTGATTAGGAGAAGTGACATGTTCGGAAAGATGCGAGAGGATTTGCAGAGGGAGCTGGAGGAGATTTCCAAGGCTGGTCTTTTCAAGGAGGAACGGATCATCGTTTCTCCCCAGGAGGCGGACATTGACGTCGTCTACCCGGAGGGGAGCCCGCCGGCAGAGGTGATCAACTTTTGCGCCAACAACTATCTCGGCCTCTCCAGCCATCCTGAGCTCCTCGAGGCGGCCAAGAAGGGGCTAGACGACCGGGGCTACGGTATGTCCTCTGTCCGGTTCATCTGCGGCACCCAGGACATCCACAAGGAGCTGGAGCGGAAAATCACCCAGTTTCTGGGCACCGAGGATACGCTTCTTTACTCCTCCTGTTTCGACGCCAACGGTGGCCTGTTCGAAGCCCTGTTCAAAGCTGAGGACGCCATCATCACCGACGCCCTCAACCACGCCTCCATCATCGACGGCATCCGTCTGTGCAAGGCCCAGCGCTACATCTTCAAGCACGGAGACATGGCCGACCTGGAGGAGAAGTTGAAGGAGGCTCAGGGGGCTCGATACCGCATCGTCGCCACCGATGGTGCCTTCTCCATGGACGGCGACATGGCCAAGCTGGATGAGATCTGCGACCTGGCCGAACGATACGACTCCCTCGTCATGATCGATGACTCTCATGCCACCGGCTTTATCGGCAAGAGGGGCCGGGGGACCCACGAATACCGCGGGGTGATGGGGCGGGTGGATGTCATCACCACCACTCTAGGCAAGGCCATGGGTGGTGCCTCAGGCGGATGCACCTCCGGCCGCAAGGAGATCGTCGCCATGCTGCGCCAGCGTTCCCGGCCGTATCTCTTCTCCAACACCCTCTGCCCGGTGGTGGTGGCCGCAGCCATCAAGGTCATCGATCTGCTATCGGAGACGACCGAGCTCAGGGACAAACTGGAGTCGAACACAAAATACTTCCGCAAAGAGATGACAGAGGCTGGCTTCGACATCAGGCCGGGAGACCATCCCATTGTGCCCATCATGCTGTACAACGCCAAGCTGGCTCAGGACATGGCCCGAGACTTGTACTTCGAGGGCATCTACGTCATCGGCTTCTCCTATCCGGTGGTGCCCAGGGGCGAGGCTCGCATCCGGGTCCAGCTCTCCGCCGCCCACGAGAGGGAGCATCTGGACAAGGCCATCGCTGCCTTCACCAAAGTCGGGGAAAAGTACCACATCCTGGGCAAGACGAAAGATCAGATCGTTCAAGAGTACGGGCTGTAATTTTAGATTATTCGCCACCAAGGCTCAGAGAGCACATGACTTTCGGCTATTTTGAAAAACACTTGCATTTAAATGAAAAATTTATTATATTGCCCTCAACTTTAGTGAATTCTAATCTTTG
>JBHIER010000373.1:0-3719 GCA_046760705.1 bacterium | reverse complement strand
GCCCTACACTACGGGTCTGCAACCTACGATTGTAGTGTAGCCCTTTATGGGCGTATTGGTTACGGGCATGAAGCCCTACACTACATTTCTGCAACATACATTGTAATCTAGCCCCCTGTGGGCGTAATGGTTACGGGCGTAAGCCCTACACTACGGGTCTGCAACATACATTGTAATCTAGCCCCCTGGGGGCGTAATGGTTACGGGCATGAAGCCCTACACTACGGGTCTGCAACCTACGATTGTAGTGTAGCCCTTTATGGGCGTAATGGTTACGGGCATAAGCCCCAACACTACGGTCTGAGATACAGCCCACTTTGGAGTTAAGGCGTAAGCCTTTTATAAAATCCTTACGGATGAACTCCAAGATTATCATTCCACCTCACTCATGGAGTTACCTCTTTCAGAGGCTTATAAACCCGTGACCGGGTAACTCCGTTAAGACTTTGAACAGGTAACTCCGACATGACTTTGGACATTCGACTTTGGACATAATTTCATTTCCCCAGAGCCAATCCAGTAAAGGTGTGATTGATGTGCAGGGAACAGTACTGCTCCCCGTACGTATTGAAACCGATCAAAGGGGCCACACTGTATTCGGCGAACAGTTGAGCAGTGATTCCCTTTGCCTCGGCTTCGAGGTACCGGCCCAGACAGTTAAAAATGAAGAGACAGCCGATCCGGCCACCCAATCTTTCCTCGGTGTCGCGGATGGCCCTGCCTGTATCTTCGATCATGTCTCCTGGCTCCATGAGTGTCAGGACAACCCCTTCTTCGATGGCGCAGGCGAAGCGCAACCCATCGTCGGCCAGCCCGGAGACTGACCGGATGAAAGGCTCATCTCCAACGTAATAAGCGAAAGGATGCTGGGCCACGAGTCTCATATTCAGATCTGCCTCCCCCACTCCCAACAGATGAGCATATTCAGCCTTTGCAGGTTTCCCGTTGATCTCGATCACCCTTCTTGACTCGGGGTAGGCCTTGGTTATGACGACCTTCTTTTCCGTCGGGAGCAAATGTTCCGTCTTGATGATCTCAAAGGGCATCTGTGATTTGAAGAGAAGGAAGAGGGCTGCATTGGTGAGGGTCTCTCCCTGAGCAAAGATATGGGTTTCATTCAATCTGTTATCATCAGCGGCTGAACCGCCGACGATCTTTATTTGGGGGGCTGAGAAGCTGAGCGAAGGCATGATCACCTCCTCTTTTGCCCTGAGCCCATCGATCAAAGTCAGCCCAAAATAGTCCTCGCCGGTCAGATCATCGGCCCTGACCCCGAGCTGGCGACAGGCGTCGCCGACAGCCTTTTGACCGGCCGGGTGGCTAAACTCTGTTATCTCCCGGATGAGAGCAGGGGCCACATCGATCTTGTCCGAAGCCAGACTGAGCGCCGTGATGCTGCGCTGCTTGAAACCTCCTGGAGTTATTTCACCGGCAGTGGTGCAGCCCACGAGAAGAAGATCGCCGAAACGTGTCCCCATAGCCCCGTTGATCTTCTCCGGATCATAGTAGCTCGAGGCGAAAAAGAGGACCAATTTCGCATCAGGCTGTCTTATCGTAGTCTCTATTTCAGCCGCCGCCTGGTACTCATCAGGTGCCTGACTGAAACTGGATTTAACTCTGAGCGGATCGTTCATATCTCCCTCCCCAGGTTCTCTTGAATGATCTCTCGCAATGTGTCGATGTTAAAAGGCTTCTCAATGTGGCGACTTTTAGTTGTATCGAAAAAGGTTTGCATGTCAGCACTGATGGCATAGCCGGTGATAAAGATCATCCGCTTGGCCAGATCGGGATCGGTGAGCAGGACACGGTCATAGAGCTGACGTCCGTCCATGCCCGGCATCTTCAAATCGGTCAGAATGAGGTCGTAATCATTCTGGGTGATGAGCTTCAACGCGATATGCCCGTTGACCGCCGTATCGACCTGATGCCCGAGCTCGTGCAGGATGTCGAAAAGCAGATCGAGGACGACCTGCTCATCATCGACAACCAAAATTTTTCCCCCTCCAGATGGCTCGACCTCTTGAGCCGCTGTGGCTTTTCGTTCGATGGCAGCCTCCTCTTTGACCGGGAGTTCAACGACGAAGGTGGCCCCCTGGCCCAGCTTGCTGGTGGCATAAATGCTCCCCTCGTGCTCTTTTATGAACCCGTATGAGAGGCTGAGTCCCAACCCTGTCCCCTGACCAACATCTTTGGTGGTGAAGAAGGGATCGAAGATGCGCTTGAGATTCTCCGGCGGGATGCCGGGGCCTGTGTCTGTGAATTTTATCCGAATAATCTCATCGGAGCCCTCGGTTGTGATGGTCAATCGCCGAGCTTCCTTCACCTTCAACATGACCTGGTGGGCATTGGTTATGATATTGAGGAAAACCTGCTCCAACTGGTGAGGGTCGGCCATCGTTTTCGACAGATTCTCGTCCAACCGTTTGACGACCTCCACCCCATCCACCTTCAGTTGATAAACCCTCAAATTGAGAGCACTTTCAATGACGGCGTTGATATTGACGTAAGCCCGTTCGGGCTTCTGCCGTCGGGCGAAACTGAGCAGACTGTTGACAATCTTTTGGCACCGCGTCGCCTCCCTATAAATTTTCTCCACATCGCGTTTTGTTCTCGGATCGGAATCGGAACCCAATAGCAGTTGGGAATAGCCCAACACACCGGTGAGAGGATTGTTCAGTTCGTGGGCCACACCGGAGATCAGCTCGCCGAGGGCAGAGAGTTTTTCCGACTGAGTGAGCTGCGCACGGAGCCTCTCCTTCTCCTCCTCCAACTTTTTTCTCTCTGTGATGTCTTTGCTAATACCCAATGTGCCCACGATCTCGCCTTTTTCGTCCCGCAATAGGGAGGCGGATAAGCTCACCGGGACCACTCTTCCATTTTTTGCTTTGAACTCTGTCTCGTAGCTGAGCACACGCCCTTTCTCCCTCAATATGTCCATAACCTTTCTGGCCTCTTCCATTTCGCCATAATAATACTCCCCTACGGGCCGTCCGACAACCTCCTCCGCTTTATATCCGAAAATTTCCTCTGCACCTTTACTGAAAAAGGTGAGAACCCCCCGCTCGTCGGTCGAAATAATAGCGTCAACAGAGCTGTTGACCAGGTTTTCCAAATAGTTTTTTGCTGCGTTTATCTGCTCCTTCAGCCGTGTGTTTTCGATGGCTGTGGCAGTTTGTGCAGCCAGAGCTGAAAGAAGAGCAACGTCCTTCTTATCGAAAGCGTCGAGAGTGCTGCTCTCCACATTCAAGACTCCGATCACTTTATCTTTTATTTTCATGGGGACTGCCAGCTCCGACAGAGTGCCGGGGCGCCCTTCGATATAATGGGGGTCTTTCCGCACATCTGGAACCAATATGGGTTGCCCCGACTTTATCGCCTGAACAGTAATCCCTTCGTTTCCGTCCACAGGCAATCGGCGCGACTCGATCTCCTTCGGGTAGCCGATATGGGCTGCAATATACGTTTCGTTGGCCTTTTCGTCTATCAAAATGAAGGCGATATTGTCGAAATGGAGCACTCTGGTGGCTGTATCAAGTACGGTGGTGGAGATCTGATCAAAATCGAAGGCCAAGGCTGCCTCTCGGCTCAAATCATAGATGGCGGCCAACTTCTCCTCCAATCTTGCGCGCTCGATAGCCGCACCCGCTGTGTTGGCAAAGGTCTCTAAGGTTTTGATCGTTGTCTGAGAAGGAACCTTTCCGTCTTTCGGATTGTCCACT
>JBHIER010000372.1:0-3735 GCA_046760705.1 bacterium | reverse complement strand
CCGCCGCCCTCGAACACTGCTCCGTTGACCCATATCTCAATTGTCGGGGGTTCCTCCACTGCCGTAGGGACACCCGGTATTATGCTGACGATATTGGAGAGGTGGCTCTCGTTGTCGGCCACATCCACAGCGGTGACAGCAAAATAGTAAGTGACAGCATTGGTCAGAGTCGAATCCCGAAAGGTCGGGCTCGGAATGAGATCGGGATTGACTCTCCCGTATCCGCTGAGGCTGTCGAGGCTGCGATAGATGTTGTAGCCGGCCAGATCGGATTCTGTGTTCGGCTCCCAGCTCAGATCGGCGTACCCGTCCCCCCCTTGTCCCACTATATTTGTGGGTGGTTTTGGTACGGGTAAATCCAATTCCAGGGCAGGGTCGCCAAAAAGGACATACGTTTCCACCAGATCCATAAAAACGCCAGAGTAGCCGTAGGTTGCTGCCCCCAAGATTTTTGACACCGTGGTCGAAACACCGAACTCTCGACTGTCACTCTGGAAGAACGACTCGAAGAGTCTCTCTTCCAAGTAAAAATTTTGAGACGCATACCCCAGTCCGGTGGGTGACCAGCAGGCGATCGCCCCCCTGTCCTCGGGTCTCACAAACTCTTCGGCCAGGCAGTAATCATGATGAGGGTGAAGGAAGTAGCCGTTGAGGCAGCTTACGGTGACGATCAAAGGAAGTTTGCCACCATTATTTAGAGAAGCAATGTCGCCGGGTCCAAACATGCGATCGGCCGACCAGTAGAACATGTTCCCATGACCGATAAAACTGGTGAGGAGACAACCGCTGTTTATCTGAGTGACAATATCTGCCTTAGCATCTTCAGGACTGTCATATGACCCATAATAAACCTTCTGAGGAGTATAATTCTCAGGAAGGTAGTTATCGGCTAAGGTGTTGGAATAGTTCTCAAAAATCCACTCATTATCTGCCACCAAGAACACGTTGAGGTTCCAGTCATTGGCCTCCGGAGCGTCTTCGTAGTTGAGGATTTTGTTGATAACACTTTCGGCCTCAGATGGACTTCGAGGACAGATTCTGCCAATACACATGTCCGGAAGCTGGTCGTCACCGTCCACACAGACGAACCAGTTATCGCTCCCTGTCTGACCGGTGAGGTAGGTCTCCACTAAGTGGGTGGGCACGTAGTTGATCTTCCCAAGTTTGAGGTTGTCCTTGTAGTCGTAGCTACCATCGCCCACCAACAGGACATAGGTCGGCGGCGGTGACTGCCAGTTGTTGTAAGCGTAGGCTAAGAAATCCCGGATGGCCGCCGGATCGAAAAGGCCGTAACTGAACTCGTCGTAAAGATCCTCGACATCAACCAGCTCCGTCCTCAACCCCTGTTGTCGACGTCGGTCGACCAGAGGCTGACATTGATCATAAAACAACTTGTGAGTGATGATGAGGTAATCGGCACCATGAGCCATAGAACGCCAATCCGACGGTTCATCTTCCAAAATGCTCACCGGTAACTTTAATCTGTCAACTGTCAGAGCGATATATTGCCTTTCGCCACTGAGATGGTCCTCAAATTTAAGAGTGCGGTTTTGTCCTATATCCTCAGCTTCAAAGGCTATAATCTTTATCGGGTTAGTCGGATCTGTAATGTCAAACAGGTGAATCTCCTGGGGTTCGAAACCCGGCACTTCGTATCGCTGTCCTCCTTCTAGTTCACCTGAAAAATAGAGTTCATTATCCTCAGCCACATAGCTGTCCCAATAATCGATCTCGCACCAATTTAAATAGGATATGTCAATGATTGATCCCGTATCTAAAGGCCGGAGGAGTCTCAACGTATCTGTTCCCTCCTGCAAAAAGCTTTGAGAAAAGGCAACTTCGGTGAACTGTTTCGTTTGCCCTTCCCACCATATTTCAGCCACGGAATGGCCATTTAATGAAACGGAGATGTGGTGGTCGGGATCAACCCGAGAGTCACTGTAACCGTAGAGCATTATCCTCAAAAGGCACTCTCCGGTCGTATGGGCGATACTGGACAGATTGAAGGATATATCAAAAGGAATGGACGAGTTGAGTATCTTCCAGAACCAGTGATCTTCGCCCTCCCCGTTGGGCACATTGATCCAGTATCGGTTATCCTCCTCGAAATGGAGAGTATCCTTAAAAGCGTTTTGAATCGGAAGGGGAGGAACCTCTAAGCTCCCGTCTCGTTCCGACATTCTGAGACCCAGATCACCTCCCCAGGTCAGCCAGTAGACGTTGGTCGCAGTAAAATCGGCGGTCATCGCCATCCCATAAAATTCGATATAATCCGTGGGGTCAAAAGCGCCATCGGCTTCACCGTGCAGCACAATGGGAATTTCTCTGCCCTGGTTATAGAGTTTCATGGTTCGGGGATCGATGTCGGCCACATTCACCCCGGCCTCTTGGAGGAGAGTATAGTCAAGCTTGTAGACGCCGTCCTCATTGATCTTTATCTTATAGCCAGGACCTGGGAGGCCGAATCTTTCTTCCTCATCCTCAAATCTTCCTCCTTCCGATCCCATGAGCTTCCATCTCCTGGCTGTTTCATAATTGAGGATGGTATTTTTCAGCACCTCATCGAAGAGATCGCGGACGGGCAGATACTCCCTTCTACTCCCACCACCTCCAAAGGAGACTTCGACGACAATTCTACGATAGAATTTAAGTTCACGCCGTGCCGGATTGTACTGAAAAGGATAGATTCTGATCTGAACCACTCGCTGGCGGCGGATGATGCCTGAGAAACCGACCTCGGCTATTTTACCAGGATAGAAAGTGTCCAACGAATATGCTTTAGGATCAATGGCATACTCGTATTCGATCCGGGCAAACTCGGTTGGGTCTTCCTCTATCACTTTGGCTCTGGACACCGGGGAGACGAAATATCCTGGCCACACAGAAAATTCCTCATCGACAATTTTCAGTTCTATTTCCGCCCCGGGGGGGAGACCCAAAAGAAATCCCTTCATAGGGAGCTGGGGAAAAGCAACCTCCATTGTCAATCCATAACCAGGCACATGGAGCACATCAAAGGTAGTGCCGTCAAGCACCTTCTTCTCTCTTTCAAAATCTGCGGTTATAACCTCAACAACGCAGCCCCGTTGGTCTGATTTCAAAAGCTTGACGGCAGATTTCCTTTCGACATTAGACTTCGAGGTATTTCTCTCTGACGGCTTGTCTTTTTTGACAATCTTTTGATCGAGAACCTGCCCCGCAGCCTCGAGGGAAACAGTTAGTGTCAATAAAGCTGAAATTATGAGGACAATTTCCAGTCCTTTTTTAAGGTTCAACTCCATCTGTGATATTCTGCTTCTCACTATACTTGTCTGAAAACGCCTATTCCACTGTCATTCCGAACCATTTCCTGAATCAAGCCCCGTAGAATAAATTATTCAACGCGACAAGCTTGCCCTGGCGACAGGCCAGGGTTCAGGATCTCCGATTTCGGAATCTCCTCATGTGGAGATTCCTGCATTCGCAGGAATGACAAGAGGAAAGAAGGTTCTCGCGAAAAAACATGGGAGGATGACAAGGCCGGACAGACACTGCTTAATGTCTATCCGGAAAAACCTCAAATTTGTCATTCCGGCTTGTCTGCTACAAGCAGGCGTGTTCTTGTGCCATAATCTCGTCATTCTGGGCAGGAGATTCCCGCTAAGCTTGTAACCGCATGGTTTAAGCGGGTATGTATACGGGAATGACGTGATGCGGACAGACACGACTTAAATCTTTCCCCTCATCAACGCCATG
>JBHIER010000371.1:0-3741 GCA_046760705.1 bacterium | reverse complement strand
GAGCTGGAGAACGTGATTGAGCGGGCCACGGTCTTAGCTGGGGGCGATGTGATCAAAGCCGATCTTCTCCCGTCCTCCCTTCGGTCTAAAGGCTCTGGAACGTTTGGACTTGAAATTCAGCCTGAGGGTATTTCCATGGCCGAGATGGAGAAGAGGGCCATCCTCGCAGCTCTGGAGCGGACCGGTTGGAACAAGACGAAGGCAGCCGAGTCCCTACAAATCCCTCGACACGTCCTGCTCTATAAGATGAAGAAACTGGGGCTGCAAGAACGTAATCCGGAGTGAAATGGCGTATCGTCTCTGTCATTGCCTGACCCCCATTGCCATCGCCCGACGCCCCCACTGTCATAGCCCGGCTTGACCGGGCAATCCCCCTCCAAACTCCTGAACGATTAAATCCGCCTCTGGAGATTGAGGCTTTAGCCTTTTATTGCCTCCGGCGTCAGGGCCCCGATGGGGCAACCCCTGGATCGTCCGCTCGAGTCGGATGATGGCACCCTCCGGCTTGACCGGGCAATCACCCTAAATAGCCTCGCATCTCACAGCCAACAATATTGCTCATAAAAAACCACCCACCTCCATTTGCGGGCAGGCGGGTGGTGGAATTTCGATCTTTCTCAGATCGGAGTTTAGAAGGAGATGCCTAACGAATAGTGGCTCACAGTGGTTCCAAACTGCTCATAGTCAGCTACCGCATAGTTGAATCGGATGGTGCCCCATTCCTGCTCCCAGTTCAGACCGGCACCCAAACTCCAATAGAGCCGAGACGACCATTCTCCCTCTTGCTCCTCGGTACTCCATTTGTCTCTGTACTTCACCACTCCGCCCAGCCTCAAGCTCAGGATATCCCGCCACTCGTACTCCAGGCCCATACTCGGTCGCAACTCTGCATCATTGGGATCGTTAGCATCGAAGAGAAGCGTCAGCCTACTGTCTGCACTCTCAGCCAACTGCCCCCCGATACCTACCAGATCGGTAGTAAAACCGATGCGGTAGATGAGAGGCAGCGGCCACTCATCGGTCTCCATCCGCGACGGCACTGAACGTTCGCCTGGATTGTCCTTATCGCGATCAGCATCAAAGTCCAGGTCCGGACCTGTGAGCTTCATATTCCCGCCGAAGTTGGACAGGCTCATCCCCAATCTGATACCCAGAAGCCCAGTATCCAGGACGGAGCCGATATCAAAGGCGACGGTCTGGGCTTTCTCCCGCCAGATACCCTCCTGGATATACTTCAGCGTCACTCCCCCCGTGAAGCGATCGGTGATGTACTTGGCGTACGTCAGCCCTATGGCCAGATTGTTGACGTCGTAATAGGTGCCTGTCCCCTCCGGCTGGGCCACAGTGGTCACTTCAATATCACCGCTGTCCAGATAGATGACACTGACGCCAAAGGCGCTCTCAACATCGATGGGCTGAACAAAGCCGATAAAATTGTGGGAGATACCAACAACATAGTCCATATAGGAAACAGAAAATGAACTGCTCCTGATGGGAGCGATACCAGCCGGATTCCAGTACAGAGCATGTACATCACCGCTCACTGCAACCTGCGCCCCACCTAATGCAACTGCTCTCCCTCCCACGCCAAATTTGAGAAAGTGAGCCGCCGAGGTGGCTACCCTGTTGAAAGGCTCGTCGGTCCCCTGACCCCAAACGGAGTTTGCCATCACCGAGATAACAAGAAGAAATCCAACGATAACTTTTCTCATCTTGACCTCCTCATTTGATTATGGCAAATTTGCCTATCTTCGTCCTCCCATCCGGTGTCTCTACCACATAGATATAGAGCCCGTAAGCCACCTCCTGGCGCAACTCTGTGAGCAGATCCCAGGCCGCCCAGCCCACGGTGGCGTTGTCATGGTGGATCGTGCGGACCGGCTCTCCGGTCAGGGTGTAGATGTGAATGTCACACACCGGGGGCAGATGGGTGAAATGGATCTCCCGAAGGTTTTCGTTGAGCTCCCATTCCTCGGAGACGACGTACGGATTGGGAACAACTTTGATCGAATCGAGGGCAGTGGGGGCGGTGGCCTCGACGGTGTATTTGGAGGTCTCAACCCTGAAGCGATCACCTCCCACGAGGGGCTTCTTCGTCTTGAGAACGATCTCATCACCCGTGTGCATGGGAAGTGTGTCCCCAAAGATGTAGTGCCAGACAGTATCAAGCGTCCCGCCTGGACCCGGTATGGTATCGAAGCCGGCAACGCCCAGTGTTTCCGGCCGGGTGAAGAGGTTGATGGTCCAACTGGGTAGCCCACCTTCCCACAGCCTGATCGGCTCGCCATCCTGCCAGAGCTTATCCCCGGTAATAAAGTCCTCCTGAACCTCAAAGCGGGGCTGTGTATTCTCAGTCATGTTCCATATCTCGAAGGGTGTAACGACATTGTTGATGGAAGTGTCCCCCGCCTCAGAGAAGGTGAGCTTGTAATCGGCCGGCCTGGCCACAAATGGCGACATAAGAAAGTCCATATTGGTGCTGTCCGTCCCTGCGCCCAGGACGATATAGCTCGAATCAGCCCAGAAGTCAACCTCGTCCCAGTTGGTGATACCGATCTTGAAGCCGTCGAAGACCGGCTCTTCGGCCAGAAGAGCAGTAGGAGTGCTCACAGTATTGATCTCATCTCTGTTCTTGAGGACGTATTGCCCGGTGAATTCGTCAAAGACGTCGAACAACAGCGTGTCTTCTCGAGTGCTGTCGTCGAAGGAGACGATGTAGGTGTGTCCTGTAACGGCGAAGGGGTCAATCACTGTGAACCTGATGGGCGCGTTTCCCTGGGTTCCTGGTAATGGCACCGGGGCTTCGGAGGCCTCCGCGTTCTCCCACCCCGCTGGTCTTGGGCCGGGGATGACCATCACCAGGTTTGTGGACCCCGTCAACTTCTCCGCCCCTTCGGGCCCGAACTTAAATCCAGGGCTTGACCCTTTGGCACATTCCAAGGAGTTGAGGGAGGCCCAGCCGTCGGGGTTGGTCACGGTGTCTTCCTCCACGATACCCCGGTCGTAGGCCGTCACGCTATACCAGTAGGTGACGCCGTTTTTGACGTTCTCGTCGGTCCAGGAGTGAGTAAGCCCGGTGTCGTCGCCGAGATTCAAATGAGGGTATTCGGGGTCGAGCCCCTTGATCCCGTCCTGGAGGTCGAACTGGGCCAGGGGGACGAAGCCGACCTCCTGACCGTAGCCGTCGTAGACTTTCTGGCCCCATTCGTTGTTGCCGGGATCCGAAGTGGTACGATAGATCTTGTATCCCTCGAAGTCGGAGTATTTGGTCATAATATCCACTGCCTCTTCAGCCGCGGCATCCCAGTAGAGGGTGACGTAGCCGTCGCCCGGGACGGCTGTCACCACCGGTGGCGACGGTGGGCTGGCCCCCAGGTAGTTGAGGTCGTACATCAACTGGGCTGTTCGGGCGTTGAGCTTGAGGTCGTTCCTCCCCTCCCCCATAAGGAGACAGAAGGAGAAGGTGGTGGTCTCATGGGGTGCCCACTCGAATGGGCCGGAACTCATGATGAAGACGCAGTCCGTCCCGTTGGGATAGAGCCTCTGAATGTTCTCCGGGGAATCGAAGTGGGGATCGAGGTTGCCTTCGGCGTCTTTGTGAAAGTAAGCGGCATCCTCCTCTGGCATAAGATCGGTGTTGTCCCCACTGATGACCTTGTATTGGATCAACTCCTGACGGTCCTCGACAACCACCCCTGGCCTGTTCTCCCACTCGAACCAGTGCCAGTCGGTCAGGCCCAA
>JBHIER010000370.1:0-3757 GCA_046760705.1 bacterium | reverse complement strand
CTCGAACCTTTTTGAAGTGATAGATGGCCTCATCACAGGTGAGGATGTAGGCAAACCCGTAGGCCAGATTTCTCAGGGTAGCCAGATGATAATCGTCACCGGCGGTAGCGGTGCAGTCGGCCAGAAAGAAGACCCGAAAATCGCGGACAAAGGCATCCCGGGCCGTGGTCTCACAGCAGAGATTGGTCATGACCCCGGATATAAGAAGGTCTTTGACCCCAATGATTTTCAGGTGCTCTTCCAGGTCAGTGTGATGAAATGCGCTGTACCGGTTCTTGGCCACAACTTTCTCCGCGGGCAGCGGCCCTATTTCCGGGAGGATCTTTGCCCCTTCTGTCCCTGTGAGGATGAGCTCGCCCCACCATTGGCCGAGCATTCCGCCGTCCTCGGACAGATCGTCGTGACCGTGTTGAGTATACACCACTGGGATCTTCAGCTTGCGGCAGACGGAAATGAGCCTCCTCAGATTGGGGATAATCTCTGAAACCATGGGCCGGAAGTATTCCTGCATGTCGATGACCAGCAGGGCTGTCCGGTCCGGGGATGGTGAGGCCTGACGCCACCTTGCTTCAGGAACTATTTTCAAGAGATCTTGCCGGTTCATTTCTGTCCGGTGACCACAGCATTCCCGACTGACGGACAGTCGTAAAGGCTGTCCCTACGTCAACACAAGGCCGTCAGTGATCAATTTCATAAACCACTTCCCCACCAATGACGGTCATAAGAACCTCGGTGGACAGCATCTCCCTCGATGGGATCTCGAAGATATCCTTGGACAAGACCACCAGGTCGGCCAGTTTCCCCACCTCCAATGAGCCCTTAATGTCCTCCTCAAAGGCCCCGTATGCCGCATCAAGGGTGAACCCCTTGACGGCCTCGTAGACGAGTAACTTTTGCTCGGGGTGCCAGCCCCCTTGGGGCCAGCCCTGGTGATCCTGTCGGGTCACGGCAGCGTAGATGCCCCACAGCGGGTTGGGCGACTCCACAGGAAAGTCAGACCCGAAGGGGATATTCGCCCCTGTCTTAAGAAAGCTTCGCCAGGCGTAGGCCCCTTTGATCCGTTCCGGACCGAGCCGGTCCTCGGCCCAGTACATGTCGGAGGTGGCATGGGTAGGCTGCATGGAGGGGATGACACCCAGACGGGCGAAGCGGGGTATATCGTTCGGGGATACGACCTGGGCATGCTCGACCCTGAAGCGGTGATCCTTCACCGGGTTCTCCCCCAGGGCCCGTTCGTACACATCAAGGGTCACCCGGTTAGCTCGGTCTCCGATAGCGTGGGTGCAGACCTGGAACCCATTTTGCAGAGCCTGCTTGCAGACTTCGTATATGTGCTCCGGCTCGGTGACCATCAACCCCCGGTTGTCGGGATCGTCGCTGTATGGCCGGAGAAGAGCAGCTCCCCGCGATCCCAGAGCCCCGTCGCCGTAAAGCTTGATGGCCCGTAAGGTGAGGCGGTTGTCGAAGAGGCCGATCTGGGGACCGGAGGTAAAATACCTCCTCAGCAGGGCTCCATCGTCCTCAAGTAGGGCATAGATGCGGATCTTCAGCCTCCCCTCCCGGGCCAGACCCTCGTACACCTCGACGGTCGCCGAGTCCGCACCGGCATCGACGACACCGGTTAGGCCCAGCTTTATACATTCCTGCTGAGCCAAAAGAGCCCTTTGCACGAGCTGCTCGTGGGTGGCCTCGGGGACGATCTCATCGATGAGATTCTGGGCGTTGTCGATGAGCACGCCGGTGGGCTGGCCGCTTCTGTCCCGGATGATCCGCCCCCCCTCTGGATCGGGCGTCTCTCTCGTGATTCCGGCCAACTCCAACGCCAACCTGTTGACCCAATAGGCGTGGCCGTCGACCCGCGCGAGATAGACAGGATTCGTCTCGGTGCCGTGAAGGTCCTGCCAGGTGGGAAAGGCCTTCACGGCCCAGTCGTTCTGATCCCAACCGTGTCCGTAGATCCACCGCCCGGGCCCGACCCGCTGGCACTCCTTCAGAACCATCCCACGTATCTCTATCGGGGAGGTGGTGGACAGAAAGTCCAGGCTTTGGAGTTTCCTCCCCAGGCTGAGAAAGTGGGCGTGACTGTCGATGAGGCCGGGGATGGCGGTCTTTCCTCCAAGATCAACAACCTGCGTGGCCGGGCCCTGGAACCGGCTCACCCCATTTCTGGTGCCCACGAAGATGATCCTGCCCCCCTTTGCGGCCATCGCCTCTGCCCTGGGCTTGCTCTCGTCCATGGTATAGATCTTCCCGTTGATCAGGATCATATCCGCCCCCCCTTTTCTGTTCATGATGTCGGAATTCGATTGAGGGCAGGCCTTGGTTGTCCAAGGGCAGATCACAAGAAGGATCAGCCCACAGAAGGCGATCAATCGTCCCCTCTTCATCTTCAATTCTCCCTTCGTGGGGGGGGTCTATTTTCGGTTGAGCGGTTTCCGTATCTGCGTGACGAGGTCTTCTCAGGATTTCGGAAGCACTATGTTGAGGGCAGCCGCCAGTCCCTCTCTCAGTTCCTTCGGGACGACGGCCACTTTGTATCGCCGGGTGCCGATGGGGGCGCGCCCAACATAGAGGAGCCCGGAGAGGCGCAGTCGGCCGATCGTCGATGTAGGCGGCTCTTCAAGCCACCACCAGCCGTCCTGCTCCTCGTCGCCGAAGAGTTTGGCCAGCTGACCGTACTTGATCCACCCGCCATTTTTCACCACCGAGGTGAGGGCCTCTCGCCCCTTGTCCGATAAATCCCTGACGACCTTCCGAAGATTTTTGGGGTCGGCCAGATATTGGGACAGGTCGGCCGTCCGCTCTCTGTTCCTTCTGAAGGAGGGCCGCCCGAGCTGGGCTCCCATCGCCTCCACCCACATGGCCGGACATTTGTTGAGGGCAGCCCGGAGCCTGGTGTTAATCAATATGGGCATTTCGTCCTGCTCCTTCCGGCGCAACCTCTTGAACTCGGCCATGATCTGATCCACATCGGGTAGGGGAAGGGCCTCTTCGTCCTCCAGAAACGCTTCGCCAGCACCTTGCTCTTCTCCGTACTGTTCGAAATAGTTGGGATCAGAGGCCATTATATGGAGCTCCTCTATATAAGCACTGGAGTCGAACTCGCCCCGCCCCTGAAGCACTGGATAGAGAAATTTGAGGAAGACGGCTCCCATCCTGTGAATCACGTCGTGCGTGTCCAAATTGTGCTCCGTGAGCCTACCATACACAAACCGAACCCCAGAGGGCTCGTCATTAGTGATCTGCTCGTCCACGACCTCGTGGATGAGGATGTGAAAAAATGGGTCGACCTCATCGAAGTCAGGATCAAATTGGTAGTCGAGATACCTCTTCGGGTCTCTCCAATACCGGGCAAACTCCTGGTGTTCACTCAAAAGATCGATGAGCTTCTTCTCCTCTGGAGAGACCGACAGACGCCGGTCCCGCATCCGCCAGGCGTCAAAGATTCTGTTTCGCCAGGCCCGCCCTAAAAATTTTGTAAGATCCATCAACCCATCTCCTTGCGCAATGGCCACCATCTGCGGCACACATACAGGTACTTCCCCTGTGGAGCCTTTGAGAGGACTCACTATATTTTACAAATTGTTACATCGGAGGGCCAAAGTCAAGGAAAAAATGGAACAACCACTCCTTTTGGAAATTTCGCTTGACTTTCGTAACATGATTATAAATTTATGATATGTTTAGGCCATCTCCCAACATTCGGTATCGTATCTCACAGATACTGATCCTGCATTGGTGGGCTTTTGTCCAGCAG
>JBHIER010000369.1:0-3772 GCA_046760705.1 bacterium | reverse complement strand
GGTCCCCAAGGGCACAGAGGAACTCAATCTGAAAGCCTTCAAAGCCGGTTTACGGGTCACCGAAGAGCTGGATTAAAAAGTCTGATTAGGGGAAGTGAAATGTTAGATCCCTTCGTCCGCCTCCAAGAACGGGTCGGAGAACTTGGCAACCATCATCGGAAATACCTGCGGACCATCGCCGCCTATAAGGACACCTTGATCGATCGACTCGACGCCTGCGGCAAGATCGATCAAGTCCATTTCTGGTCGGCCGCCCCTGACCTTGTCAGCGAGATGGACTCTGTTTTAGAAACGGGGAGGGACTTGGAAGAGAAGCTCTCTTTGCTGGGATGTTTCTATGCCCTACAATTCCTCCATATGAACATCAGGGGCATCGATGTGCTCGCTGTCAGCTTGGCCACCGCTGAGCACAGATACGACGTTTACAAAGAGTTTATGAGGCAGATCGGCAACGAGTTCCGGGCTCTCACTGCCTGCTACATGGAGAAACTGCTGGATCTTTTTCTTGACAAGAAACGAAGACCCGAATTTGTCATCTGCGGTGTGGGGACGCGGGCCGATCAGGATGACATTGATGTGGGTATTATTGATGATGGCTCGCCGAAGAGGAGAGATCTCAATATCGCTGTCGGCCGATTGCAGCACGAAATGCTCAAGAGAGCAGTCCCTCTTCACCTGTATCTCTCCGAGCATGTGGGGTCTCAAAGATATTCAGCATCGATTTCAGAGTATAACGATCTGTTAAAAAGAGAGATCCAGGATTTCGTCATCATTACTGAAATGCTCGGGGCAGCCCAGATCATCGGAAGCAGAGCTCTCTTTCGGAGATTCAGACAGGAGATAACTCAGCGTTATTATTATCAGCGAGGCGGTGATAACCGATTTCATGAGGGATACTTGCGCGGGCTGCTGGGCGAGGTTCGGTCCCTGTTGATCCGAAGGATGAAGACCAACAGCATCAATCCTAAGGACGATGGACTGCGGATGCTCAAGGGTGTTATCTTTGTGGGCAAGTCCGTCTTCAATATCCGCAAGGTCAATGCTTGGGACATTCTGAAGGAATTGAGTGAGCGGGATCCGGCCCACAAGGAGATATTTCACACTCTGGACAGGTCGCTCACATTTTTAGAAATATTTCGATTTCTCTATCAACTTCTTGTCGTTCAAGAGGATGAGATCTATCTGGGCGGAGAGGACACCATCTCTAACTTGCAGGCCGTAGCCAAGGCCATGGGATATCAGGACGTGGGCGTGATCAAAGCATGGGACCATCTCCTGATTCACTACTACGAGCATGTAGATAGAGTCAAAGAACCTATCGAAACCCTCCTCAACGACGTCATCCGCCATCTCGAGAGTGTCAGCATCTTTTCTTCCATGTTGCGGGAAGGCGAAGCTGAGCAAGAGTACGAAGGGAATCTGGCCGTAGATTTCATCAAAGCTTCCCGGTTCTTTCGGGGAACCAAGTTCTGGGATGATGTTCTGGGGGCCCTGGAGGCAGAGGATGGGAAGCTGTTGGAAAGATTCGTTCGCGACCTCAATTCCTTGGACAAGACCAGAAGGAAAAGGTGGATCACACAGTATGCAGAATGGGGTAATTATGCTTTCATGGTCCTCATGAGACTGCTGGTCATCCTGCACCAGAGGCGGAAGAAGATTGCCACCGGCACGCTCTTCGACGAACTCAACGAGGCATCTCTGAGGGCGCTGAGTCACAGTCGGGATGTCATTCACAGAGTAACCCGGATATTCAACCATTACCCGAGGCTGGTCCATAACTATATGCTGGCTATCTCGGAGGAGAACCAACGGAGGTTCATGAAGCTCTTGGAGGGCAATGTGTGGGAGGAAGGAGTGGCCCACTTGAGGGACCAGCTGGTAAATCTCTGCCAGCTCCACAGTGGCAGCAACAGATATTTCAAACGGTACCTTCAAAGGATCATTGACACATGTCCTGAATACATCCAATATCTGGACGATAGAGATAGATTAAAGCAGTTGGCGAAGGGCCTCTTCGGGAAGGTCGACAACCTGAAGACATTCCGAGAGAAGAAGGAGCAATTGGGGAATTACTATGATATTGAATTCTTCAGGATCGGTCTGGAGACACTGGCCGGTGCTCCCATAGAGGTGACGAACGGAGAGTTTACCGAGTTCTCAGATAACTATCTTCAGACCCTCTTCGATGTATGCAAGCAGGAGGTGGATGAGCAACTTGGGGGAAAGGTGATTACCAGAGATCTGTTGGCCATCTTCGCCGCCGGAGGGCATGCCCGCGAGCAGGCCTATGATGACGATTATGATATCATCGTCCTGCTGAATTCCAACGACCCGGAGATCAGACAGTACAGCACCATGATTGTTACCAAGATGAACACCCAACTTGTGAAACGGGGAACCCTCCCCCATTTTCGATTTGCAGAACGGTTCGGCCATTATGTCACCCTCGTTGAGGAACTCGATCAACTTTTCGGAGGAGACAATGGGGATACCTTTATCGACAAGTCCCAAATTCTCGGGGCGAGAATGGTGGTAGGAAGCCGGAGATTCGAAAAGGAGTTCGAGGAACGGATCATACGCCCTCACATCTTTGAGAAGAAAGACAGGTACATCCAACAGATGGCCCACGAAATTTACGCCCGCCATCGGGATGAGCAACAGGGGAAGGAGGACGGGTTCAACATCAAGGAGGATGCCGGCGGGCTTCGCGACATTGAGATGGTCATGCTGATGTACAAAGCATCATTTCAAAGTCGAACCCCTGTTTCGATGAAACTATTCGACGAGTTGTCCACGAAGGTTCGGAACAGGAGCTCCGATTTTCAGCGGTTATCGGGGATCTTCTCTTTTCTGAAACGTGTCCGGGACATTTACCGCCTGACCGTGGCGGCCGAAGATATCATTCATCTTCGGGACCTGGACCGCGTATCGCCCATCATGAATTTCAAAGGATCGAGAACGAGGAGCGGCTCTGAACAACTGATGGTTACCTTCAGAGAGAACATGGAGCTGGGGTGGAACATCGTCTCAACCTTGCTTGCAGATCTCAGATCCCTCGGGCCGGAGTAGAGAGGTAAGAGTGACGGACTGGCACACCACGTGTCTTAAGAAAACTGTACTCTAAGAGTTTCCCTGACAGGCATTCCGGAGAATGATATATTAGGACATTGGAGAGAGCAGATTCCGGTGACCAACATGCTGCCGAGGCAAGCAAATTATTCATCTGATTCTTATCAGTGCTTACTTGATAAGGCGGTATCATATGCGGTTTTTTTTTGAAAAAAGGTGTTTCTGGAGGAGGGGTAGGTAGTGCCCTTCTAAAAAGCAGGCAAAGTGAGCAACAAAGAATTGTAAACATGAACAAGTTATTCTTGTTTTTTCCAGCTTTGACATGCATCTTATTGACTCTTGGTCTCTCAATGACTGCCTCAGCCCAGGGAATCTGGATTCCTCAACAATTAGAAACATCGAGAACTATGTTTGATGTCTGTTTTGTGGACAGGAATCATGGTTGGACAGTGGGGAGGGATCAGATATGCTATACCCACGACGGCGGCGAAAACTGAGAATGTTCAAAATCAGAGCTTGAGTTTCTTCATGCAGTGTTTTTTATCGATTCAACATGGGTTGGGTAGCGGGTTGGGATGTAGGAATAGGAGGGGGGATTTTAAAAACAACTAATGGTGGTTTGAATTGGACAAAAATACACACTCTACCCTGGATGGAGTTGTTGGACATTTACTTTGTCGATCGGAACCACGGATGGGTTGTT
>JBHIER010000368.1:0-3783 GCA_046760705.1 bacterium | reverse complement strand
GGCTGGCCCGCCACGCCTCCACCCATGCGGCCGGGGTGGTTATCACCCCGGACAAGTTGACCAAGTACGTGCCGCTCTTCAAATCGACCAAGGGTGAGGTGACAACCCAGTACGACATGAAGAGTATCGAGGAGATCGGCCTGTTGAAGATGGACTTCTTAGGACTGCGGACGCTCTCGGTCATCCAGGAGGCGACCGACCTCATCGCCGAAAACAGAGAGCTCAGTATCGATTGGCAGCGCATCCCCCTGGACGATGCGAAGACCTTTGACCTTCTGGCCAGAGGGGATACGGTGGGGGTCTTTCAGTTTGAAAGCTCAGGCATGCGCGACTATTTGCGCAAACTGAAACCCGAATCCCTGGAGGACATGATCGCCATGAACGCCCTCTACCGACCCGGGCCCCTGTCCGGTGATATGATCGACGATTTCATCCATCGCAAACACGGTCTGAGACGGATCGAATACGAACACCCGGTGCTCGAGCCCATATTGAAAGAGACCTACGGGGTGATCGTCTACCAGGAGCAGGTGATGCGTATCGCCAGTCAGTTGGCCGGGTTCAGCCTCGGCAAGGCCGACCTGCTTCGGCGAGCCATGGGCAAAAAACAGGTGGATACGATGGCCGAACAGCGGGAGGAGTTTGTGGCCGGAGCAACGAAGAGAGGGATAAAAAAGTCGGTGGCCAACAAAACCTTCGACCTGATGGCCCATTTCGCCGGGTACGGCTTCAACAAGTCCCACAGCGCAGCTTACGCCCACATCGCCTATCAGACGGCCTACCTGAAGGCCCATTACCCTCTGGAATTTATGGCCGCAACCATGAGCAGCGAGATGGATAACACCGACCGCATTGTGGTCCTGATGGAGGAGTGCCGGCGGATGTCCATAGAGGTGCTGCCGCCGGATGTGAACGAAAGCTACGCCCGATTCCGGGTGACCAACACCGGCCTCCGGTTTGGCTTAGGGGCGATAAAAAACGTCGGCCTCGGGGCCATCGACTCTCTCGTCAAGGCGAGAGGGGAGGGGGGGGCCTTCACCTCTCTGTACGACTTCTGCCAGAGGGTGGATCTGCGCCTGGTCAATAAACGGGTGATCGAGAGCCTCATTCAGGCCGGAGCCATGGACTCGCTGAAGGGGCACCGGCCACAACTGATGGCCGTTGTTGAGCAGGCCATCGAAGCGGCCCAAGCCTATCAGAACGACCGGCTGCGGGGTCAGACATCCTTCTTCGAGGTGGCCGATGGGTTTGCCACGACCTTTCAGAGCCTGCCCGAAGTTCCGGAATGGCCGGCCAGCGAAACCCTGGCCAAGGAGAAGGAGGTGCTGGGGTTCTACCTCTCCGGCCATCCCCTGGCCAAATACGAGGAGGAGATCAAAAGCTTTTCCACCCACTCGGTCAGCTCCCTAAAGGCGGCAAAAGATGGGGAGGGAGTGACCTTGGGCGGATCCTTCCTCAATGTCAAACAGATCACCGATCGCAAGGGAAAGCCAATGGCTTTCGCCACCTTAGAGGATTTTACAGGTACAATGGAGATTCTGATCTTTTCGGACCTCTATGAGAAGCAGCGTCCAGTGGCGGCCAAAGGCTCGATGGTCCTGGTGCGCGGACGGGTGACGGTACAAGAAGAGGAAGTGAAAATCATCGCCAAGGAGATCACACCCCTCTCAGAGGTGCGGAGGGAGGTGCCCACCACAGTCCATATAGCTCTGTCCACCGTGGGTTTGGAAGATGAGACGGTCGATCGCCTGGCTCAGACCTTAGAGGATAACCCGGGGCGGTGCGCAGTCTGCCTCCATCTGGATACCCTCCACGGCGGAAAAGTTACGGTGCGATCGAAAAGGTTCAGAGTAACCCCCACCTCCGAGGCGATCGATCAGATGAGGTCACTGGTGGGGGAGAAAGGGGTGTGGCTCGGTCCGACCGACTAAATAAAGAAAGGCGACGACTTGTCAGCGAGCCTTCAAAGCTGCGATTCTCCCGCGCATGGTGTGAAGTAGACATCTTTTCTACCTCCTCTGGGTTTAGAGTTTTCTGTTATAGGTCGTTCGTTCCTCACTCCCCGCTAAAAATCAACGCCTACTTTTAGATTCATAGGAGGATTCTTTGATAAGTACTTCCCCAATTCTCTCACCAATAATCCAATAGTCCTCGTTTGGGAGATCGAACGCCTCTTTTGACCATCCGATGGCCTCTAAAATCTCAAAATCGATAACAAGGGTATCACCTGGGTGAATAATGCCCGTTGTCATTTTGTTCGCAAGAGAGACATTCCCAAGCTCCTTAGCTATCTTCCATTGGCTATCACTTTTCACTATTCTTTTCACTATTCTGGCATCCTCATAATCAAACAATATCGCGTCGGAACCCGGGTCGAAATAATATATACCTCTTCCCCTTGCAGTTAATTCTGGTAGTATTCTCTCATAGCCCACGATGTAGACCTGGGTTTCAGGCTTCAAGGACCAAATAAAATGCTCTCTCCGTTCCTTCCTCAGGGTGTCCTGAAAGACATTGTAAAAGGAGAGCTTTTGCCCACGAGAAGTATCCTTCTCCAAGATGGCATACTTTCTAACAAATATCTCGTTTGGTCCTTGACCTTCCTCTATATCAGACCCTTTGACAACCACTCTTCTAACCCTCTGCCCAAAAATTCGGTAGTTTTTATCGGGGAGATTAAATGCCTTACCCCAATAACAAACAGCTTCAAGGATATCCCCATCGATAACTAAATCTTTCCCGGGATGAATTCCGCCCCGCTTGATCCAATCTGCTACAGATGGGTTTCCTAATGCCCTGGCTATTGTCCATGGACTGTCGCCACCCACCAACCTCTTCACAATTCTGGCACCCTCATACCTTAAGAGCATGGGACCAGAATCTGGATCGACGTAGAATATACCCTGGCCTGCCATTGAAAAATCGGAGAGCTCAACGTAACCCAGGATAAAGACCTGGTTCTTCGGCTTGAAAGAACGTACAAACCGTTCAAAGTACTCATTCGTTGATGTATCTCTGATCACACTGTAGAAGAAGATTTTCTTCTCACCAGAGGCATCTGTTTCTATTGTGGCGTACTGTCTCACTGGGACACAGTGAAGAAGCCTCTTCCTCTCTTCTGAATCCAGAATCGGTTCTTCCTCAGGTATATTACAACTGAGGAATGAAGTGACCACCATCAATAATGTTATATATAATTTTTTCGTAGCAGTGTTCATGCTTTAAATACCTATTCAAACCGATGATATTGCCCTTTTCCAAAGACCCTTGAATAGTTTTCGTATCCCTCCAGGGTAAACCAGTCACCGACGCCCTCATTCTCATTTGGTCGCACAATGTGTAAGTCTTGAGCTGGCATGAATCCGTAGCCAAAGAGGTGGAGTTTCTGCCCTTCGTCGTTCACAGCCACGTCAAAGATGATCGACAGATGTCCAATCCCTCCCCGCCCTGAAGGGTCAGGCTGAATATACATGTCGCCGGGCAACAGGGAGTCGGGATGGACAGTTCTGTAGTCTCTGGCCATGGAGGAGGTATTGCAGTAGGCCATGACCCTGTTGAGGTATTTCACAAAACCATTTCTGTTTCCCCCCTTCCAGACCAGTGGTGCGCCGGCCAGTGAGGTAAACCTTATCTCATCTTGCCTGTTTTGGGACCAGAGATACTCGGCCCACAATCGCATGGCCACATCGGCGCACTGATACGTCTCGTTGGGAATGTCAAGATCGACGACAGCCACAGCGTCCTCTGCATAGAGAAGTGTATCACCTCGCCAGGATAAGACTG
>JBHIER010000367.1:0-3835 GCA_046760705.1 bacterium | reverse complement strand
AAATTGAAGCTGCGGTCTGAGATAGGGGCGGTGAAATCTTCATAGTATTGGTCGTTGACAAGCCCCGTTATTTCTAGGGAATCACCCTCTTCTGCCATAATGCCAGTTGTTCGCAGAAAAGAATCCCGCACTGTTACATCAGATCCTTCCTGAAGAATAAGGCCCCACCATACATCAACCGTGCTGTCCATGTCAAAGGAATACCCGATCCCACTGATGCTGTCATTTTCTGAGATGGAAAAGTGAGTAACAAAGCCCCCGTCCGGGAATGAAAGTGAAGCCTTGCTGGAATCGGGGAAGGCGAACCAGAAAATGTGTGGTCCTCCCTGAGAAACGTTGACCGTGGCGTTGTCGAAGATGACCCACTCAAAAGGATTGGACCGTAAAATATCTACTTCGGCATTTCCCAAAAGGCCGGCCGTAATTCCATCTTTAAAATGAGTATCGTGCACAGTAAAGCGTGAATTTTCCATGAAGGCCACGTTCCAGCTTTGGCCATTGATCGAAATTTCAGTGCTGTCAAAGCTGACCACACTGTTCCCGACACTGGTGATACTGTATTGATACAGGTATTCGGCAAGAACTGTGAACGTCCCTCCCTGAATGTTGAATCGCCCGCTGTCGGCCACAACGATGTCACCCTTTAGTTTAAAATCGGCATCGAGTAAATTCAGCCTTCCCTGATTCAAAATGATGATCTTGCCATCCAAGAAATATTCTCCTGTAATAGTCACCTCTTCATAAGGGTCCTCCCAGCCGATAATAAGGTCCTCCTGTGGATTCATTTGCATATCGAATTCAATTGATCTGAGCGGAGAAAAATTCAATGATCCATTCCGAGGGGGCTGAAAAGATGGTCGGGAAACCTTCTGAGGCATCTGTTTCATTGCCTCTCTCACCTTCGTTAATCTCTGGCGAAATGATGACAGTTGATCTTGCGCATGGATAACCCCAAGACAGATGAAAATCAGCATCAATAATAAGATTGCTCGTTTCATAATCTTCCTCTCCTTGGTTTGGCCAACGTTTAAACGCTAGTTCGACACAAAGTCTCGCCTCAGGTAAGAGTTGCACCTGTCCGCGTGCGGACACGGACAGGCAGGTTCCTACCCGCATCAGCTTCGGCACGAGCAATTCTGAATATAGGGGCAGAGATACAACTCCTGCCACAGCATGATTTTAGGAAAATAAAAGTATTAGAATCAAAAGTCAATGAAAAAAACCGCAATCCTTTTTTGGGCGCGGATGCACTGTGACTGTCAGTCATTATTTTCACCTCCGTCTAAGATTTCATTCACTATCAGGATCACATCGACGATGTTCACCACCCCATCGTCGTTGAAGTCGGCCGCCCAGAATTGTGAGGATGTGGGCTCGAAGAGTCCGAGGATGATATTGACTGCCAGGACTACATCGAGCACATTGACTTTACCGTCCCCATTCACATCGCCCTTTCTCTCTCCCAGTGCCTTCCAGGCGTAGCCGAAGCTGCCCCCGGAGGTGTACCACATCTGGGCCAGGGTCGGGCCCATGACGACACTCTCTGAATAAGCCGACTTCCCCTCCCACCACTCCTGAGTAGGTGCCCAGAGCACGGGATTGTCCGGGTCTCTCATCCAGGTTATGCCTTTATCTGTGGATGTGGCGTGGCCGATCTGGATTTGGCCACGGTGGCCGGACGACTCCTCGTACGCGCCTGTGTACCAGAGATGGTACACACCTCCCTGAACGACGACGGATGGAGCCACCACGGCCCACGAATCCCAGGCGTTCTCATTGGTGGTGTCGGGGATAAAGACTGGATTGCCGGGATATTTGTGCCACACGATGCCATCTGTGGAACTGGCCCGGTTGAGTCCCTGCGACATATACCACGTATAGAGGGAATCACCATCTCTGACCACTGCCAGGCAGCCCACACCGGAGGGTTCGGTGATGACGGGCGATGTGCCGTGTTTGGTCCATTGGAACCCATCCTGGGAGGTGGCGTAGCCGATGCCATTTGTGCCGCTTACTGTATCCCGCCCGATGTACCACAACTTGAAGATCCCCTCGTCGTAGAGCCCCTCAGGGTTGCCGACCATGTGCTGGTCCCACGAACCTCTCGGCCCAGGGGTCAAAATCGGATCCGGATGCCTCTGCCACTGCACCCCGTCTTCGGAGGTGGCCACACCAATCACAGATGTGGGTTCCCCTCCAGGATGACCACTGGCGCTGTACCACATCCAGTAGAGCGAATCTGCCCTTTTCACATTAAAGCAGGTAACAGAGCCCGAGTCCCACTCCCCTGGAGGACTGACGGTGTACACAGGATTACCAGGGTACTTCGTCCAGTCTCCTTGAAATCCCACTCGCTGCTTGGCCCGGCCCGGGTCAGCCTTACATGTTTCTTTCACCTCACAGGATTCCGCAGGTTCCAAAGCAAGAAGTCCCGTGAGCATGAGGATCCAAAATTCCTTTCTTGTCATCATTTCGCTCCAGCCTCAAGGCTGCTTAGATTCAGGTCTTATGGCATAAATGTAATGTTCACTGCTTTGGAAAAATGCTCATCTCTTGTCAGCAATACCTCATACCAGTCCTTCGCACCTGGAGGAGGCGGACAAATTTCTCGCCATTCCAAGTACTTATCTTCGCTAACACACACTATCACCAAGACGAACTCGTCTTTGCCTTTTGGAAAGTAAATATCTCTGAACTCTACACCCTCAACTTTTGATGTGGTTTCTCTCAAATGGCTCAACGAGCTTTTTCACATCACCGGTCAAACCAACAACAAGATCAATGACCATCACCTCCTAAAATCTCGTTCACAATCCCCACCACGTCTAAGACGTTGACCTGACCATCTTCATTGTAATCGGCGGTCCCGCTCCAGTCCATAGGCGCCTGGATCAGGATCGTAGGTGATCAAAGCAGCACTCTCATTGCCAATGGCCATGAGTCCCGTCGGTTCATGGTTGTGACCCGAGCCGCCACCGATGCGCGGCAGTTCAAAGGGATTGTCCCACATATCCACCCAGGCCATCACCGCCGGACCGTAAGGCTCATCGATGAGCAGAGCGAAAGGGCGGTCCTGGCTGCCGCGCTCTCTTCCCTGCCATCCGATGGCAAACCCCTGGCCAAAATAGGTGGCCGCATCACACCACGGTTCATCACCTCTCCAGATGCGCTGGACCACGCCTGCTCCCCGCCCGGTAAAAACTGTGGCCAGTTCCTCGGGTGGATCGTAGGGGAATACTGCGTCGAGAACGTTTCCGTCGTCCACTGAAATTTCCGGTGGCAAGGGCCATCCGGCAAGGGCTGCTCGTGTACATACACTGCCGATGGATCGCCAGGGGCGGTAATCCCGTGAGTGCGCTCCGGCGACGGTATAGGTCGGAGGGTGCCAGTTCAAGGCCACATCGGCCCAAAAGTAGGCCAGCCACGCCAAGCAAAACTGACGCACCGATTCGGACTCGGTGCAGGCGCCCAGTGTTTGCAGAGCGTTCCAATCCACCGCGTAGGAGGTTGGGGATAAGAACTCCGTGATGCCTCCGTTTAAGGCGTAAGCGGCCCAGTCGGCCAGCCAGACGTCACCAGCACAGGTCAGGGTAGTGTCGTCCCCCAATTCACCGCCCAGGCGAAGGATAGCTGCGTACATAAAATTGTAGTTCGTGTGTCCGGCCAATCCGGGGTCGCTGTGATGGGGATAGAAATTCAGGTAAACGCCATCGGCGGCCACCAAGAGAGCGGCGTGAAGGCTATCCCGCAAAGTTGATGGGAGCTCCTCACCATGCAGCAGGTAAAATCCCATAAGGATCATGGGCGTGAACACCTCGTATTCCAGCCCTGAGTA
>JBHIER010000366.1:0-3840 GCA_046760705.1 bacterium | reverse complement strand
CGAGCTTAGCTGAGGCCCGCGCCCAAGCTGTCAAAGACACCCTCTTACGGCTGACTTCGACAGAGAAAGGGAGTGTCAGAGTGGCCTCAGCGGATACGTACGATTTTACTGCCCCCATCTGGCCGCGAACTGCTGCCGGACTGAACGAAATGCAGGAGGAGAACCGGAGGGTGGAGATGGAGATCGAGATTTCGGGAAGCTCCAGGGTAAATGGGAAAATGGCCGATGAACTCCTGGACGATGAGAACAAAGATGAGATGAACTGGCTCATGGAGCTTCTGGGAAAAAACGAGGACATCGTCCTCGTACTTGAAAAGCCGTACCGGCCGAAGACCCCGCTGGCTCGGCTGGAGATACGCCTGTGGGAGTTCCAACACGATGGCAGACTCTCACTTGAGACGGAGGGGCCCTGGCCAATCGCGGAGAATACCGAGGTGGACAGTATGTTGAGAGAGTGGGAACAATTGGAATTGGAAGCTTTGAGGAAGATCGACCCCCAGAGGAGGAGGATGTTCCTTGCACTGTTAGATGTGCCAGAAATCTCCCATAGGCTTTACGTGCGCACTTACCCGGACTCGACCCTGGGACAGCCCGTGCGCATGAGAATCAGCGGAGAACCGATTCTGTACGAGCCCATCAAGGCCCGATACCAATTCCAGATCATCTCGGAAGATACGGGCCAGACCACATTCAAAGTTCTCAGTTCGGCCGGGACAGAGGATCTGCACATCAACCTTCTGAACCTGAAGGGTGATACTGTGATGACCTTCGGCCAGTATGGGGTCTTGTTCGAATACCCAGACACCCTGTATACCGTTTCCACCACCTGGATCTGGAACATTGGCTCACCGGACAGCAGCAGGATTGAGGTGGAGATCGACAACGGCCAGGATCTCCTTCACCGGGAGATAATATGGGACTGGAACAGGCTCGACGTCAACTCTCCGGACAATCGTATTCTCGATCTGGAGGTGGCGCTCACCGACAGCGCCGGGCAAGAGGTCACCGATACCATCGAAAGGTTCCTGACCATAGAAATAGACACTGTGACAGTAGAACTGCACGATGTCCATATTATCGTCCACTGCGTCTTTGACCAGGACAATCCCCTCTCCTCCTATCTGGAGCTGCGCACACAATATTTGGCCAAAATCCTCGTTGAAGATGTGAATCGTGAGAAACTGAGGGCTGTCGACATCTCGGGGCACACCTGCAATGTTGGCACCCCGCAGCGAAACCAGCGGCTTTCCATCCTGCGCACGGTGAGAACCCTCAGAAATTTCAAGAATTACCTCAAACTGATCAAGGGTTTCGGGACGGACGAGGAACTGTCCGAGTGGCTGGGGTGCGAAATTACTCAAAGCCCCTGGTGCGATCGCTGGCCATATGGCCTCCGATGGCTGGGGGTAGGGCCCACGAATGATCTGAAAGAGATTGCCAGGTGGAACCAAACTCCTGAGCAACGGGTGGCCAACAGAAGGGCCGAAATCGAATTTTTCAAAAGACTCAGATAAGGTTCAAAAGCCAAGGGGCCACAAAATCCATGCCTGCGAATGCAGGGACCCACAAAAGCTCAGGAAAGATTAAATGTACAAGGGGCCACAAAACCGCACAAAAGGTCAGAAAAGATTAAGGTGTCATTCTGACGAAGGTCAGAATCTCTGCCCATAAGGGTTTTTCAAGCATCCTCAAAAAAAGACTTGACAACGTCAGACAAATTTATTAAAATAGAACCATTGGTTTTTTGATCCGTTTCGGATCTGCAAAAGGGTTAGAACCGATCAGGTAGAATTATATAAAAATCCCTCTCCCAAGGGGCAACAATGGCGGAATTCGAATATAATCTCCTTATCGTTCACAACGACAGAAATGCCCAGGAATCTCTCATAAGGCTGTTTGACGGGAAAGCTCCGGATGAAAGTGAGGCTCCATCGGCTGTCGTAAGACGTAGAGAATTCGTAGGTAGAATAGAATTTACCTCCGGGGAGAATAACGAAAAGGTTTCGAGGAAGCTTTATATTCGAACTGCTGATTCTGTTCTGGATTATCAAATTCACTGGGAGAAGCATCATCAAGATGCCGTTTTGCTCAGCCTGTTTCTGCCAGAAGATGACAGAGCAATTCCCTCTAAGAGAGCAGGTTTAAAACTTTTGAAGAGGATCAAAAGGGTCGATCCCGAAGCGGAAGTCATCGTGCTGACCGATCAGATATTCCAGGACGAAAGCATTGAAGCCATAGACTGTGGGGCATTTTATTTTATTCCCCAACCTCAAATACAGGGGATATTTGTAAAAACCCTGGTCAGTCAGATTATCAAAGGGAGAGAAGTAAGATATATATCCAATTTGGACGGACTGACTGGACTTTATAACAGGCAGTTCTTCGATATTATGCTAAAGAGGGAAATCGACGCCTTCGGTGTAAGAGTGGGAGAGCAGGAGCAACGACAGAGAAAACATTTGTCATTAATGATGATAGACGTTGATAAGTTTAAGGAATTCAATGACAAGTATCGCCATGTTGAAGGAGACCGCGCTTTACGTTTCATCGCCGACAAATTGGGGGCAACTTTCAGAAAAAGCGATATTGTAGCAAGAGTGGGGGGAGACGAGTTTGCAGTGATATTACCCGCTACGAGCCACGGCGAATCGATTCAACTTGCGGAACGGGTGCGAAAAAATGTCAAGAACGAACCGTTTCTCCTTAAGGAAATGGAAGAAAAGGTGAATCTCACTGTGTCAGTTGGGGTAGCCACATATCCTGAACCCAATCCCTCTTTGACTTCCCTCTACGATCATGCTGATAAAGCTCTTATGCGCGGAGCAAAGAGAGCAGGGGGTGATGGTGTCTATGGTTATGATGACAATGAAACGGTGAGGGACATGAGCAACTCTTCTCAGGATCCAGATCTGTGAAATGGTTGGCCAGTTTTTCACCTTGAAAGAAGAATGGAGGGAGGGATTCGCAATGTCAAAGTCCAGGACTCAATTAGGGAGTGTTAGAGTGGGAACTGAGGGGGCCAAATGTGAGGCGGAGGTCTCCCTGACTATCAGTGGAGTGGAGCGAAAAGGCAAGAGTGAGGGTGTCGCTGCAAAAGAGGTCGATGAGTTGAGAGTTGTGGCAGACGCTACCAAGAAAGCAGTGGATCAATTTTATCATGAGCTCAATTGGGTCATTAACGACGTAATAATTCACACCGTCTCCCATGACAGTGCTGCTCAACAGAAGGTTGTTACCACGCTTGTCACGCTCCCGGAGTTTAATCGGCCGAGTGCCGGTTGCTCAGTAGTCAAAGCAAGTCAATACCGTGCCGCTGCCGAAGCGACTTTGGATGCGGTTAACCGAATACTGAGCAAGTATGAGCCGGACATGAGCTTGGCAGATTGATCAAGACTTGAAAAAGAAGGGAGAAGATTTAGGCATGCCTGAGCTCAGAATCCGATTGGTCGAAACCGGCCTTTTGACAGATTCTACCGAAAGTGTGTTATCAGAGTGACTCATAAGAAATTCCGCAGAAGAGGCGATGTGAGGCGTTCTCATGAAGGGAGAAAGCTATTCTGATGCTGTCCTGAAGGAATTGATCAGGAGCAAGATTCTTGAAATCGACGGGATTCTGAAAGTGGTGGAGATCAACATAATTGAGGAGTTGGAGGAGTTCAGAATTTTCGTCGAATCAGATCCGGGTCGCGATTCCGGAGTCCTCAATGAACAGATCCGAGCTAAAATCAGAGAAGGTCTTAAAAAAGCAATATTGGATGATAGGATCAAGATCGTCCACGGCTCCAGCGATTCTAAGGAGAACGCCAAAAGTGCACCTGTGTCCCGGATCAAATTTGAAGA
>JBHIER010000365.1:0-3842 GCA_046760705.1 bacterium | reverse complement strand
CAGCATGAAGAGCAAGATGACCATCATCGCCAAAGGCGCCATGATGCCCATCTGCAGGAACATCTCAAAGCCAAAAGTGTCCTCCGCCACCGGCAGCCCGGCGATGTGATAGGTCTGGCCTTCCTTCAATTCCTTTTTGACGATAGCATCGATCTCTTTGGAGATGCGGTAGCTCATCCTCTTCTCCTGGATGGGGATGTAGATGGCCACGCCTCTTTCGTCCTTGGAGGCAAGTTTTTCGAGGAAGAGAGGATTGCCAAAGATCGCCTTCCTGACGTCTTCAGCCTCCCCACTGGTTTTTGGCACCTCCTCCATAATGCGCCGCACCTCCAACAGCCCTCCGGAGGCGGTCACGTTGTTGGTGGTCGTAAAGCTCATCACATCCTCGACGATGACGCCTTTGATCTTTAAGATCTCGTCGGTGATCCGAGCCAGTTGTCCTAAGGTCTGGGGGTTAAACACACCCTTTCCGTCCGTGATCCCAAGGACGATCATATCGTGAATGCCGAAATCTACCTTCACCCGATCATAAAAGACCCGGTCGGGTTGATCGGCTTCCAGCATGTTCTCCGGGTCGGTGTCGATCACTGCCCTAGGGAACTGGGAGAGGAAAATAAGTGTGACCAGTAGGGTGAGAATGATGACAGTCTTGGGATGCTCAATGGAGAAATAGGTCAGTTTTTTCAGCATGCGACCCTCCCGGTCAATCCCTTTTTCAGTTCTCTTATCTCTTCCTCACAGCTTTTGAGCCCGAAGAGTTTAAGCACGCTCTTCGATGGGCACCAATTGGTAAATCCCGACTGGAAGAGGTTGAAGCCCACGGCAAAGGTGAGGACGATCCAGTACTTGGAGTGAAAGAAGAAAAGAATTAGAGAAAGCAGTACAAAAATCCCGGCCAGCAACCTCAAAGCTCTTTCTAAGGTCATCGCACACCTCCTTTGGAATGGAAGGATGGAACATTGGAACAATGAGCATATGTAATCGCCACAAGCATTCCAATATTCCTTATTATTGCGTACTAGGGTATTCTCTTAAAAACTTAAAAATTTTTTCCTTCACCTCCTGGCTCATGGAAGGTTTCCCCTCGGCCCTCTGATGTTCCCTCATCCTGTCCACAATTTCGACCCATTCACCGGGGGAATGCTGTTTTGGATCAGGAAGAGCGTGACACCTGGAACACACCTCTTTAAAAACTCCGGCTTCGTCCGAATTCAGACTGGATAACCTCCTTTCTTCAATTTGTTCGAAGGCGTTATCCATTAGGTATTTGAGAATAATCCTTTTTTCTTCCTCGTTCATAGACCGAGCCATCATGCACATCTCCATCCGCCTGTCCATCCGGTCGAAGATGGTTTTCCACTCCTGGCGTGAATATCTTTTGGGGCTGGGTGTGGAATGGCATTGGGCACAGGCCTTTAGGTAAAGTTTGGCCTCTCTGGAGCCATAGCCGGGCAGGTCTTTTTCATCCACCGCTTCGGGGATGATGCGGCCCATCATGGGACAGCAGCATCCCATACCCCTCTGCTGGGCCACACTCCCCTCTCCTGTCATCAAGTGGAACACAGCAAATCCGACGGCCAAGGCCAACCCAACCAACCCTATTCCTCCGATCAGCTTGGGCTTTTTCATTTGCAACCCCTCCTCTCATCTAAAAATAGCAGATCTCAATTTGTAGGAAAGCTATTGCTGCCTACGAGACCCCAACAACCCGGTTTTTCCGTCAATTTTGTCGCACCAGGGCCCAGAGTGACACCGAGGTCTAAATGGTAGTCACCTCTGTCTTCAGCTCGATGGGCTTGGTCATGCAATAAGCCGCCGGGCATCGCTCCTCGGCCAATTGGGCCACCTCCTGGATTTTCTCCCCGGGGACATCGCTGCAGACGGAAAGGGAGATCCGCACCTCCTCGATGATGGCCTCCTCAGAGAGGCCCATGGCCCTGGAAAAGTTTACGTCGGACTCGACTACTGTTTTGAGTTCTTGCAACTCTATCCCTTCCATAGCCGCCATGGTGGCGAAGGTGGCCGTGAAACAGGAAGCTAAGCCGTAGAGACAGTAATGCATGGGCCCAGGCTTTAATCCCGATCCCCCTTGAAAGGTGGGTTGATCGGCCTCTACCTTCAAAGTTCCGCCCTCGAAAGAAATTTCAGAGGTGAATTGCACCATCCCCTCTTGTAAATTCCAGACACCTTCCACCTTGTTGGTTCTTTTCCCCTTAGAAGGGTCCTTTTGTATCTCTTCTACCATCTTCTGCAAAACATACACATCGACGTTGTTTCGTCTGGCCATTTTTTCCTCCTATTAGATTCCTGCATGCGCAGGAATGACAAAGTGTCGTTGTAGTGATAATTTCTGCGGATTAGCTCCTGTTGTTTTGGAGTTAAGGAGCAAACCTTTTATTCTAACCAAAACGACTCCTTAAATCCACCCAAAGGGAATGAGACTCTTATAAACTCTCCAGGCGAACAGAGCGGCCAGGGCCACCAGCACAATCGTCAGCACTGGGTTGTAAGTTGAGTACACCTGCAGGCCCAAAATGACAATGGTGATGACGATGAAGAGGCAGAGGGCGGCCAGCCTCTTTCTGCGGCCCCGCAGGGGTCGAATCTTTTTCCCAATCTCCTCTGGAATGGGTTGGTCTGGACTCATTTGAGCCAGCAGATTCTCAATCTGCGGCTGGATGCCGAAATGGACGTAGGAGAGCAACCCCATCAGCACAAGCAAGAGAATAGTCTTCACCGCTAACACCCAATTGGTGACAAGGGACTCCAAACCGAGGCCTGTCAGAAGGACCAGGGCTATACCCGACACCAAAACCGTGGTTTGAAAAACATAACACCGCTTGGAATTTCCCTTGATGATATTTTCCATATACCGGTCGGCGTGGTAGTTGAGACCTCCCCCCAGTCTGGCCCGCTCATTTACCAAAATCAATGAGAAAAGGGGAACCGACATAAAAACGAATCCCAGGATATGCGCAAATTTAACGATATTCAATAATGTTCCCATAGAACCTTCACCTCCCTTGAAGCCTTCATCCCTAAATAGTGTCTGTCCGGACCTGTCATTCCTGCGAATGAAGGAATCTCCTGGAGATCCCTGTATACACAGGGACAAGGATTTCGGCATCCGCCCCGTGGGATAAGTATCCTATCCAACGGGGCAAGCCGGAATGACAAATTTGGGCATTTTCGGACAGACATTAAATAGCCTCTTCTCTCAGGGATTGCTCAAGTTTTTGGCGATCAAATCCAACGACAACATCATCGGCGATTACAGTCACCGGTGTCGTCATAAGGTGGTACTTTTCGGTGAGTTCACGCATGGCTTCTTCGTCCTTGGAAATATCACGTTCGATGAACTTCACTCCCTTCTGTGAAAGAAACTCTTTCACCTTGCCGCAGAAGATTCAGCCGGGCTGACTATAAACGATTATTTCCTTCTTTCCCATGACCATCACTCCTTTCTATTTAGTGTCTGTCCGGAAACGATGATTTCTCCTTGTCATCGCGAGCCCCGGGACTGAGCCCGGGGCAGGCTCAAAGAAGCGATCCGATGCGAAGCATCGTCCCGAGCGGAGCGAAGGACCTCCTGGTCTGTCAATGAACAGTGAGATTGCCACGGGCGGAGTTTACCCCGTGCCATGTCACGGGGGCCTCGCAACGCCTTCGGCGGATTGCTTCGGCAAAAAGCGCCTCGCCCTGTTTAATTGCATTTATTAAACGGGGCGAGCAATGACGCGAAAAGTGGGGTTTTCGGACAGACACTATTTAATCATTTTTCCATGGATCGGATGTCTTTCATCAATTTCTCACCCTCTGCCAGTTGTTCCAGGAGCACCTCT
>JBHIER010000364.1:0-3852 GCA_046760705.1 bacterium | reverse complement strand
TCTTCGGCTATTCCTGAGCTTTTTGCGGGGCGGTGGCACCGTCCATCGAACAGAACATCTGGCGGGCCTATCAGGACGAAGAGTTTCAGGCCCTCGGCGTCGATGTCTGGAACGGCTCAGCCAACCAGGTGAGGTCTTTTTACCAGCAACCCTACGACATTACTTACCCTCTATTATTGAATGGCAGCTCTGTGGGCGCCACTTACGGTGTGGCTCAGGACTACTATTTTGTCATCGATAGGGAGGGGATTGTTCAGTATCGATCCACCGGCGGATTGGGGCAGCGCTACGATGAGGAGACCATCATCGATAAGATTGAGGAGCTCCTGGCTGCCTGCTCAAAAGGAGACGTCGATCTCAACGGCGAGGTTAACGTCCTCGACGTTGTCTTCGCAGTCAATTTCATCCTCGATCAGGTTCAGCCTGACTCGGCTCAATTCTGCGCGGCCGATTTTAACGGCGACGGAACCGTTAATGTCCTCGATCTTGTGGGAATTGTGAACAAGATTCTGGGAACCCCGAAGGATATTGAGGCTCTCTTTGAGCCTAACAATCTTGGCCCTGAACAATCCCACATCTCCCACCGGAGAATGGATTTTCTCAAAAGAGGAGGCATCAGCCAATGACCGGCCGAAGAACAGCGTTCTTCTTGTTATCTCTCCTCTTGTTGAGTATCCCTTCCGCCTCTTACGGCCAGTTGGAAAAGGCGCCCGATTTTAGCCTGCCCAATCTTGAAGGAGAAAGGGTAAATCTGAAGGATCTGTTGGGCAATGGCCCCATTTTGATCGACTTTTGGACCACCTGGTGCAAACCCTGTCTGAAGTATCTGCCCAAGTTGCAAGAGCTATACCAGCAGTATGAAGAGAGGGGCCTTGTGGTTCTGGCCATCAACGTAGACGGACCTCGCAACCTTTCCAAGGTCAGACCCTTCGTCCGTTCTCTGGGAATTCGGTTTCCGGTTCTATTGGATGAGAACCTGGAGGTGCTGCGCCGCTTTCGGATCTTTGGTACGCCCGCATCCGTGCTGATTTGCTCAGAGGGTGAGGTGATACGCGTACACCGGGGATACAAACCCGGGGATGAGGAAATTTTGGCTCAAGAGATTGAGAAACTCTTGGTCAGAAAGGAACCCAAATCCGGACCGGAGTAGTCCAGCAACACATAAACTTCTTTTGACTTTTTAAGGCCCAGGGGCTTTTTGTGGGGAAAAGCCCCTCTTCACACGCTGGGCCAGCAGTTGTACTGCTGGCCCTCAAATGAATAAGTTGAGCTGATGCGGGTGGGAGCCTGCCTGTGCGTGTCCGCACGCAGACAGGTGCAACTCTCACCCGAGCTGAAGAAACGAAGGGTAATCGTATTGAGAGGTAAATCACGTGGAGTTAAATTTGTCTTGTCAGCCTGGATATATCTGTTCAGTTGGAGTGGGGTATCAGGTCAATTAGCCGTATCAAATTTGGGGGAATACCAGTTGGGAAACCTACCCTATACAGACCCTCGTAATCTCACCACCCTCTATGATCAGTTAAACGTAGACTACTATTACCAGAACCTTCTGCTCGGCCTGAGATTGGAAACCTTTCGGGCCTCGGAGCTGGACCACAGATTCGTCGAGATCAGCCAGAAATATTTGGAGGGGCAAACAGATCATTTAAGATTGAGGATAGGCAATTATTACGCTATGCTTGGCCGGGGCGTAGTCCTGAGAGCTTTTGAGCTACCGGGCATAATTTTTGAAGATAAGGTTTACCGGAGAAGGTACAGCCTCTCCCGGGATTTGGAGGGAATAATTATGAAGGGCACCTGGCCAAGGATTGAATTTACCCTTCTCAGAGGCGAGCCCCTGGACAGTGCCCTTCCGCCCGGGGTGGAGAACCTGAAAAGAAGGCAGGGGCTGGTGGAAGGAGGAGAACTGAGGTTGAGACCATGGGGCTGGTTGATGATTGGAGGGACCTATTTGAGGACCAATCGGCCCGACGACCAACAACAAGAGGTGGCTTCGGCTCTCTGGCAGGGGTCCTTTCAACCCCTGACGGAAAAGTTTGATCTGAGAGACGTGACTCTCGATTTTTATGGAGAATATGCCCAGGTTCAGGGGAAGCTGGGCACATTTTTGAGTCTGGACTCGGAGCAGGCCCACGCCTTGTATCTGTCCGCCAACATTTTGTACCGCAGCTTCGGTCTGAGCGTAGAATACAAGGATTATCAATCCTTCGACCTGGGCATCAACGATCCTCCATACCTGGTCAAAGAACACAATTTGACCCTCTTGAATCGCTCCACCCACATCCTTCTGCCCCAAAATGAGCGAGGATACCAAATCGAGGGTACATGCGGGTGGTCCGGTTATGCCACCTTTGCTTTCAATCTCAGCCATGCTGTCAACGACCTCCCTCACAGAGAGACAGAATTTGAGGAGAGATACGGGGAGGTGACGGTGAACTTTGGGCCGAATCTATCCGCTATGTTTTTCTACGATCGCGGGAAAGACGGGTCCATATTTCACAAGAGCAGAGATAGCTGGGGCACCACTGCGGACTGGCAAATGGGTCACTCCTATGGATTCCAGTTGGATTTAGAGAGTCAGAAGGTGACTCGTTCTTTTGTTCCCGGCCAGGAAGAGGATTTCAGCAATCATTTCCTCTCCCTCTCCTTCTTGAGATCGCCCCGGGTGGCATTGGCCGTCATTGGAGAGAGGTCTACTGACCCCTTTGAGACCGACAATCCCGAGACCTTTGATAAGGTTGAGAAGGGCCCTAAATATTGGTTGGGAGTGAACCTTAATTACCAGATCAGTGTGGAGCATGAGCTCAACATATTTTACGGTCACCGCAGAGGCGGTCCCGCCTGCACTGCCGGCACCTGTTACGAAGTTCTGCCCTTTGAAGGGTTGGAACTGAGATTAAGCAGCCGGTTTTGAGAATGTATCAAAAAACGGACGATAAGGGGATTTCTTCCGGTCAAGTTTCATTCAAAAATTTTGGCGGGTTAAGAAACCTGCAGTTTGCGTCAATTGTGGCCCTTTTGATTCCAAGACTTTCTCTTTTATCCAGAACTATGCACAAAGCACGTAGTGTAGCCCTTTATGGGCGCAACTGCTGTTGAGCCCCTGAAACCTGATCGTTATCAACCTATGGAAATTTGATGGAAGGTTTCGTCGGGCACCTCTGCGTCGCTACCATGCTCCCACATGAGAGGAGAACCAGATGCCATTCTCTTCGATAAACTCCCTGACCTTATCAAGGTCTGGAACGACAATTGGCCCGATGGAGGCATAATCGTCATGCGTTCTAATTCTAACTTTAGCGTAAACTTATACACTTTAGCAAAAAAAAACTTAAATAAAATCTGTTCCCAATTTATCTTCCACCATGCGCTTGAACTCCCCAAATCGTCCTTTATTAATGGAATAGTGAATGTAATATCCCTTGCGCTCATCGATCACCAATCCAGCATTCTTTAAAACCGTCAGGTGCTGGGAGACAGCCGACTGGGAAATTCCCACTTTGTCGGCAATGGCGTTGACGCACAGATCTTGCGAGGCACAACTCTCGCTTTGACACTCCTCGATAGCCTTCAAAATCCTCAAGCGAGTCTCCACTGAGAGGGCTTTGAAAATCCTGGCTAACTCTTTCACCTCAGACACCTCCTGAACAGCGACCATATCAGTTATTCCTAATATACTAATTCATTCTGCTCTTGTCAAGTCTTTTTTTCGAGGGTGCTGGAAAAGTCTCTTTCTGTCGTTGCTCGCGCCTCAAGAGGGGAGGGCGGGGACTCAGAATAGGCTCCAAAGGAATTTTTTCAGAAATCTTCCATTTTTTGGTTGACAAATCCCTCAGGAGCTTTTAATTT
>JBHIER010000363.1:0-3858 GCA_046760705.1 bacterium | reverse complement strand
GTCTGAAGGTGCCACCTGGCACGATGTAGTGCGGACGACGTGCTTTCTGAGGGATATAGAGCGTGATTACAGGGATTTTAATGAGGTTCGGACGCAGTTTTTCAAAGAGCAGGGGTTGGATCCGCTTCCTGCCAGCACCGGTGTCCAGGCCCGCCTTTGCCGCCCGGAGCTGTTGGTGGAGATAGAGGCCATCGCCATCTTTGAATCCGATGGAAAGTCCAGGGGAAAGAGTTAAAGGACAATGTCTGGGAGAGATGATTTAAGTTGCCCCGAGGAGCCTTACCGTCTGGTTAGCAGGAAGGTAAATCCCCAATTCGAGGCTAACCTCTGGACCAGGACTGTGACCATCGCCGGGGTGAGTATTGGCAGTGGGCAGAAGCCGGTGATCATTGCCGGCCCATGCGCTGTGGAGAGCGAGGAGCAGACTTTAGATATCGCTCGGGCGGTCAAAGAGGGTGGTGCGGACATGCTCAGAGGGGGTGTGTACAAACCGCGGACAAGCCCCTACGACTTTCAAGGCCTGGGAGAGGAAGGGTTGGAAATTTTGGCCCTGGCTAGGGAGGAGACGGGTCTGCCGGTGGTGAGCGAAGTGCTGGATGTGAGGCTGGTGGATCAGGTGGGCCAATACGCCGACGTGATCCAGGTGGGGTCAAGGAGCATGCGGAATTTTCCCCTGCTGGTGGAGGTCGGAAAGTACGGAAAACCGGTCCTGCTGAAAAGGGGTATGGCCGCCACCCTGGAGGAATGGCTGTGCGCGGCTGAATATATCGCCAAAGAGGGGAACATGGATATTATCCTCTGTGAGCGGGGGATAAGGACATTCACCATCGGAGAGTATTCGCGGTTCTCTCTGGATCTGAGTGTGATTAAAGGGGCCATTGATAAGACCTTTCTGCCCATCATAGTCGATCCCAGTCACGCCACCGGTGATCCTGCCATGGTCCCTGCGGCCAGCAGGGCCGCCATCCAGTTTGGAGCCCATGGGCTGCTCATCGAGGTGATCGGCCAGGGTACAGACCGAAGGACGATCAAATGCGACGGCCACCAGGGGATCAGACCATCGGTCTTCAGGGACTTGACGGCGCATATTAACGGTTGGTGGGCGATGAAGAGAAGTGAACAGGCTTCGCCTGATTCCTCTCTGAGACAGAATTGAGCGGGTTGTCCTATGACCCAAAAATCTATCGAATCAAAGGCGGAGGAGATGGACTTAAAAAAGATCAGAGCGGAGGTGGTGGCTATTATTGCTGATGTGGCCGAGATTCCGGAGGAGATCATAACCGAAGATGCCCTTTTGGAAGATCTGGGGGTCGATTCGCTCATGGGCTTAGAGATCGTAGCCATGGCCGAAAAGAGGTACAAAATCGAAATCCCGGAGGAGCAAATTCCAAAGTTGAAAACTTTGCGTCATATTCTGAATATGATCAAAAAGAAGTTTTTGGCTTAAAGAAGAGTAGGGGCATGGAGTATTGGACTATTGGCTATGAGCTTTGAAGGGTTAACAATTTGAGAGGGGGTCATTGATGACCAGAATTGTTAGGGAAATTGGAGCGAGTGGAACAAGCAGGTTCCTTCCTTCGGAGGGCTCAATCACTAAAATTGGAGGGGCCGACCGACTGGTCAGCTCGGTTGGAGGACTACCTCTACGGAGGTGGAACCGATCACGTCCCAACGTACCACCTCGTAGGTGGGCAAAAGCCATAGTCAGTAAAAAAGTTATGGCTGCCGGTAAAGATCTGGGCCAAGTTAAGCAGGAAGCGAGAAGAAAGACTCACAAGAAGCTTATCTCGGTTATGTTCGTGGACTCTGGTACCCATATATATTAGTGATAAAATGGCTACAATATCTGCATTCTTTGATAACTTCATCGACAGGGGATTTGAAGAGAAACTCTCTGGTAGAGGGCTTATTACAAGACTTTGGTGCTGGGTTCGCTTTAAGAGAAAAGCCGATTGGAGCTGGCCTTATTCAGCTCTTATGGATTCAGGTGCTCACACATCAATAATCCCGAAGAAAATTTGGCGGGATTCAGAAGTCAAAAAGATGATCACACACTACGTTAGAGTTTTAGTTCCTAAGGAAGAGTGTAAGCTGAAGGTTGAAGTAGGAGAAGCTGATTCTTACTTTTCGTAAGATTTCTTTTTAAGGTTGACCGTGACATTAGAATTTTGTATTCTTATACCATGAAGGAGACCTACCTAAAAAGTTGGCGCCGCCGCATTTGAGACGAGTGCCAGCTCCAAAAGGTGCAGGCCGAGTCAGCTCTATCGGACTTGCCCAAAGTCATTGCCATTTTGAGAGGATATGGGTAAAACGCATTGTTCTCTTTGAATGTCTGGCAAAGGGGGATCGTTTCCGACCAAGTTCTGACATTGATCTTGCAGTAGAGGGGTTAAAGCGCAAAGACTTTGTCCGCGCCTATGCAGATCTTATGCTGGCTCTGAATTGGCCCATTGATTTAAAGCCGCTTGAAGAGATCGACGGTCTTTTCAGAGAAATGATTTTGAAAAGGGAGAAAATCATTTATGAGAGATAAAAAGGAAATTCCAATTCTCGTCGCAGAAATTAAAGATGGAGCCGGAGCGCGTTCAGAATCTGACTGAAAAGACATTGGCTCTCTATCCTAAGTTGACCGCGATGTAGGACCGGCATAAAAACACGCCTGCCTGTGGCAGACAGACCGGAATGACAAATTGGGGCATTTTCGGACAGACACTAATTAGGGGCGGTTGTGGATACTAACCGAAGGATTTATCTCGGAGGTGAGAGATGAAGCCTGTAAGTCTGCAAGTAGATTTTCCTGAAGATGTGTTCTTCACCCTGCGAAAGTCGAAGAGAGGACTTGAGCAGGAGGTGAAAAAAATAGTGGCCTTGGAGCTTTTCAGGCAAAGAAGACTCTCATCGGGCAAGGCGGCACAACTGGCTGGTATGTGTCTATCGGACTTCATGGATCTGACGAGGGAACATAAGATCCCCTGGGTTGAGTACACTGAAGAGGAACTGAAGAAGGAAGTGGAGGAGGCACGTGAGATAGTAAGCCACTTGAGGGGAGGGGCCGAGGAGTGATTGTTGTTGTCAATTCAAGTCCTTTGATCAGCTTGGCGAAAGTGGCGCAATTTGAACTGTTGAAAAAGCTATTCGGGAAAATATATATTCCCCCAACGGTTTGGCAGGAGGTAGTCGTTCAAGGTAAAGAGAGACCAGGGGAGCAAGAGACAAGGAGAGCTGTCGGCAAGTGGATAGAAAAAATGACAGTACACGACGAACTGGCCGTTGAACTACTGCTTCCAACAATGAGACGCGGGGAAGCTGAGTGCATTGTCCTTGCAAAGGAAGCAGATGCTGATTTAGTTTTATTAGACGATGATGACGCAAGAACAGAAGCTGAGTTGATGGGTTTGAATGTAAAAGGGACAGTAGCAGTTTTAGTAATAGCTTTTGAGACAGGCCAGATTCCAGATCTCAAGGCTGCCTTAGATGAGTTGAGGGAGAAGGGCTTCTGGATGGCCGATAAAATCTATAGAGATGTACTTAGAAGGGTACTGAGGCAAAAAGACAAAACCTGAAAAGGTAAAGAGTAATGAGATGAGTCCAAGGACGGGATTTCACCGGGAGAAATTTTGTTTTCAGAAGATGAGCCTGTGAGTGGAGTTTATCAGTTTCCGAAGAATCCTCGGAACAGAGAAGGATTTTATAAAGGTAGGTGATGTACAATGTTGAAGCGATGGGGTTTCCTTCTGTTTGGCCTGACGCTGTGTCTTGGCATCTCTGAGATTTGGGCTCAGGGTAAAAGGTATGTCGAGCCTGAATCTTTTCAAAGGCTCAATCACCCTGGAATGCGTCCTGACAGGGGTTGGA
>JBHIER010000362.1:0-3880 GCA_046760705.1 bacterium | reverse complement strand
TTTCGGTTCAGCGATTTCGACAGCCGTGGCTCATCCGGATCGGTGGAGTAAACAAGAAAGACATCCCGGTTGCCGCTCCGGTCGGAGACAAAGGTTAGGGTATCACCCCCGGTGGCCCAAACGATGTCGTAGTCCCGGGCCGGATTATCAGTGATCCTCATGGCCTTTGCCCTCTTATCCTCTTTCAGTTTGGCAACATAAATCTCTCCTCGAATGACAAAGGCGACCTCCTTCTCATCCGGCGATATTTCCATCTCCGTGGCCTTGCCGGTGAACGTTTTGCGTTCGACCGTATTAAACTTCTGGTCACTGGGCGCGAAGATCTCGAGCGGCCTGGGCTCGCCCTTCGCTGTTCTCAAGGTCCAGATGTCCGCACCCCGTTCGTAGGCGATGACGCTGCCGTTTCGGGCTATTGACGGGAATCGAACTCCGTCTTCTTTGTGAAAGGTGAGCTGCGTTTTCGCTTCGCCGCGCACGTCGGTCCGCCAGATATTGAAGGTCCCGTCCTGATCTGACACGTAGTAGATGGTCCGGCCATCGCCGCCCCACATGGGCCAGCGGTCGTGGCCGTCGTGGGTGGTCAGGCACCGATACTCCTTCGTCTTGAAGTTGTACAGCCAGACGTCGATATTGCCGCTGCCCCGGTACTTTTTGCGCCACCAACTGCCGCGGCCGCGGACAAAGGCCAGCCACTCCCTGTCCGGTGAGACCTGTCCCTCATCACCATATTCAGGCGTCACTTTCGTAGGCGTCCCACCCTCTCGTTCCACCTGCCACAGTACCGGCAGCCTGTGGTAGACGAAGTTGCGCCGCGAGGCGAAGATGAGCCCACTGCCGTCCGGCCACCAGTCGCACAACAGATCACTGTTGGAAAAGTACGTCAGTTGTGTCGGCGGACCGCCGCGAGCGTCGATGACGAAGACGTCATCGTTGCCATTGCGGTTTGAGGAGAAGGCGATCTCCCGGCCGTCAGGCGACCAGAGGGGGAATTTGTCGTAGGCCTCATGAACCGTAATACGCGTCGCCCATCCTCCTTCGATAGGCACCGTCCACAGGTCACCGGCATAGGAGAAGGCCAGCGTTCTGCCGTCCGGCGACGGGGCCGGACACCGCCCCATCACAATCGGTTCGGCTCCGAAGCAGGGGATCCCGATAAGTACTGCTATGATACATGAGAAAAGAGAGAATCGTATCTTCATCACACCCTCCTCTCTAAAAAGATGTGGTTCAAGTTTACATCTCGGCTGGAAGGGTTTGACATTATGAGAAGCGATTTCGAGGTTGTTCCCATCCATCTCAACACCAATAATATAAGCCAGGCCCCTACTGCCCTGTATGCGTGCTATGGAAAGCGCGGCTACGATTGACTACGCCCACAAGGGGCTGCACTACATCTCCATCTTTTTGGGCTCCGATAAATCGGAGTCCCTACAGATTCACGATACAATATTTACACTCTCATCACTATCAGATAGGCCCAATTGGCTAGGATCGAGCCGATGAGGAGAATCCGAAACAAGGGTTTCGCCCCGGCCGCAAGCTCAATCCGCACCCTCATTCCTGAGATGTACAGAACAAACGCACTCAGCGCCCAGACTCCAACGCCAAAACAGAGGAGCACGAAGAGCGGGTTTGTCAGAAAGGCATCGAGGAGACGGAACCGGCTCAGCAGGATGCTGCTCCGCGTGACTCCGCACGTGGGGCAGGGGAACCCGGTCAGAAGGTGAAAGGGACAGGGTGGCAACAGGGCTGTCAGCTCGGACAAATACCGGGCGACTAAAAACCCGAAGATCCCAATACCGCCGTAGATCAGTCCCAGGTCTAAATCGCTTTTTCCCCTTGCAACAGTTTCAATTCTCATACCGTGATCGGTCAACTGCCGAGTCGTTGAGCTCCACCAACGATGAGGAAGCAGAGATGCAAAATAGCAATCGCGTTTCCATTTGTCCTCTCCAAGTTGGTCCCTCAGTTTGCAGCAGCGCATTTGACGGGCCCATTTCGGAATTTGGATTGCGTCCTTCCAATTGCACTACGTCCCTCACTACGAAAAAAGTTTCCTGCACGCTATGGAAAGCGCGGCTACATCTTTCTTCAAGGGATAAAATTTCTTTTCAATCCTTTTGTGTCCTTTTGTGAAATTTTGTGGCCACCCGAATTTTGCGGCTACTGGTATTCGAACCAGTCGGTTATGTGGGGCAGGGCAAAGAGAAAGGCCAGAGTGAGAAATCCGCAGCAGACCAGAGCAGGCAGACAGTAGGCCAAGAGAGCCTTGCCGGATGAGATTTCGTGGGCCTCCCTGATGCCGATGACGTTCAGAACGGCGTTCCACAACCAGGCCACCAGGCCCCCGCACAGGGGAAGGACATTGAAGAGGTTTGCCCCGGCCGCATAGCAGACCACCCTGAAGGTGGCTTCGAAATCGCGTCTGGCACCGCCAACCAGCAGCAGACAGAGATGAAGAACACCGCTGCCCAGAAAATAGCCGATGACCACAAACAGCGGCGACAAGAGGGCTCCCATGGCCAGAACCGCAGCGCTCACTCCCATAGCCTCCAGTTGCTGGCCCCTCTCGCCGAGGGCGCCCATCATCATGAAGAGCCCCTCCCAGAAGAGCCCGAAAAGGAGCCCGATCTCGCCCACGATGAAACCGTAGAGCAAGGGGCCTCCGTATCCACCTTCCACCGGCATGGCCGCAAAGAACTTCGTCGGGTGGAAGACCGACTCCACCCAGGTATCGACGAAGCCGCGAAAAAACCCCACCCTGACCCGGTCGTCCCAGGGCGAATGCTTTTCCCCCTCTCCGGGCACAGCCACGTCCCCAAGGTCCGTCCCACAGAAGGGACAGAATTGGCCTTCCCCTGCAATCTCTACTGGCTTTCCACAGTTGGGACAGTTTCGTTCCATCCGAGCCCTTTCTCCTATTCAATGGGCCTCGTACCAGTTCCGGCCCGAGCCGATGTCGGCCTTGACGGGTACCGAAAGGGCTATGGCCCTTTCCATCTCCTCTTTGATGAGCTCCGAGGCCGTCTCCAATTCGCCCACAGGCACTTCGAAGACGAGCTCATCGTGAACCTGGAGGATCATCTTCGTCTTCAGCCCCTTCTCCTTCAATCTGCCAGAGATTTTGATCATCGCCACCTTGATGAGGTCGGCGGCCGTACCCTGGATGGGGGTATTGATGGCTGTTCGCTCGGCGAACTCCCGTTTGCGCCGGTCCTCGGAGTTGATCTCCGGCAGATAGCGGCGCCGGTTGAGAAGGGTGGTGACGTAGCCCAGCTCTTTGGCCCTCTGAACGGTGGAGAAGATATAGTCCTTCACCCCTGGGTAGCGCTGGAAATAGCCGTCGATGAAGGCCCGCGCCTCCTGACTACTGATCTCCAGTTGCTGCGCCAGTCCGTATGGGCCCATGCCGTACATGATCCCGAAATTGACCACCTTGGCCTGACGCCGATGGTCTGGTGTCACCTCCTCGGGGGGGAGGTCGAAGACCAGGGCCGCAGTCCGGGTGTGGACGTCCTCATCGTCTAAAAAGGACTGCCGCAGCGTCTCATCCCCGGAAAGATGGGCCATGATTCGGAGTTCAATCTGGGAGTAGTCGGCCGAAAGGATCACACGGTCAGAATCGGCCGGAACGAAGGCCTTTCTTATCTCCCGACCGATCCGGGTCCGGATGGGTATATTTTGGAGATTGGGATCGGAACTGGACAGCCTCCCTGTGGCAGTCACCGTCTGATTGAAGGAGGTATGGATTCGACCGGTTTGGGGGTTGACCAGTTGGGGGAGAGCATCGACATAGGTCGATTTCAGCTTCATCAACTGCCGGTAGTCCAACAGCCTCCTCGGCAGTTCGTGCTCCTTGGCCAACTCCTCCAAGACGCTC
>JBHIER010000361.1:0-3898 GCA_046760705.1 bacterium | reverse complement strand
GCGGCCTCAAGATAGGCCTGAAAATCTTGGGGTGAAATCTCGATGTGCTTGGAAAACGCCTCAATCGCTCTTTCTGCCCGTTTAGGATCGAGTATCACTCTGTGCAGGAAAGTATTCCTTTTATCGATCATCCCCAGATAAAAATAAGCCTTGGGGTGCTGTGGGTCCAGTTGGACCACTTTTTCAAACTGCCCAAAGGCCTCTTTATCCAACTCCAGATCAAAATAGGTCAGGCCGAGATTGAAGCGGGCCTCGACGTATTTGGGGTCTAATCGAATAGCTTTTTTAAAGTTTTCGATGGCCCACTGTTTTGCCCTTTTCCTCTGAAAAAAGCACAACCCCAGCCCATTATATGCCTCAGGCAGCTTCCGATTAAATTTCAGCGCTTTTTTAAACTCTCTCTCCGCCGACTCGAGTTCATCCATTTCCAGATATCGGTAACCCAGAGCGCAGTGAACTTGGGCACTATCGACGTCGGATGTTGAACTCAATACCGGCGGAACGTGCGCCTCACCTGAGGGTGCCCTTTCTGTTTGGTGATAGTCCAAGGGCGAGGCGATCAGAGCAATCCAAATGAAAAGAGTTGTGGTAGAGAAGACTATACTCTTAACGGATTTTTCCCTTCCCCAAATGACATAGTTACCGATTCCTTTACTTCCCAGAAGGAATATACACAGAAAGGAACCAGAGGTGGACGTATCGCCTGCTCTCCGTCTGTGTGATCCACTTATCTGATCCTCTTGAAACATCCCTCTCTTATCTCCAGTTGAGTCGAGGCATGCATAGCTGCCACCGGGTCATGGGTGACCACGACAATGGTTATCCCATCACCGTTGAGATCGTAAAAACTGTGGATGACCTCCCTGGACATCTTCGGATCCAGATTGCCGGTGGGTTCGTCGGCCAAAAGAATTTTTGGGTTGTTGGCCAGCGCCCTGGCCAAGGCCACCCTCTGACGCTCGCCCACACTTAAAGCCCCGGGCTTGTGATGGAACCGGTCCGAAAGGCCAAAACTGCTCAAAAGCTCCGTGGCGATGTGAATCTGCTCGTCTTTCGGCTTACCGGCTATACAGAGAGGCACCTGGACATTTTCCAAAGCGGTCAAGTAGGGAATCAAGTTAAACGTCTGAAACATAAACCCGATGGTGTTCCGACGAATCTGTGCCCGTTGAGCCACGCCGCATTTGTAGAGAGAACTGCCGTCGATGACCACCTCACCCGTCGTAGGAGTAATGAGACCTCCTACGGTGAGCAGGAATGTGCTCTTTCCGCTGCCAGAGGGTCCGACGATGGAGACGAAATCACCTTCATCTATCGTCAGATCGATATCGGTCAGTGCCTGAACCCTATTGCCGTTATCGTTGTATATCTTTGAAAGGCCGGCTATTGTAATCATCTTATTCCTCCCTTAAAATCACCACTGGATCCAACTTTGCCGCTCTTCGGGCCGGGACAAAACTGAAGACGATACAGCTTACGGCCGAAACAATGAGGGCTACGTATATCTGAGAGTAGACGGGCAGAACGGTCACATCCACCAACCTCGGACCAACCAAGACGGCCAGTGCAGTTCCCAACAGGTACCCCCCTACTCCGCCCACCGCCGCAAGGAGAATGGCTTTCTGCAGAAAGACAGCCAGAACCATCCGCGGTGTGGCCCCTAAAGCCATGAGCGTCCCGATCTCACTCTGCCTCTCGTGAACATTGGCCGAAATGTAATTGGCGGTGATCGCTCCGCCAATGAGGATGATGAGCACTGAAAAGAGAAGGGAGAACTTTTTCAAGTTCTGGGTTATATTCCACTGTGCCTCGGCGATATGTCTGATGGTCACCGATTTGGCCCCGGGCAGGAGTTTTTCCACATCGTGGCCCAGTTTCACCAGATCGACGTGGCATCCGCAGCCCACAACTTCAATGGCGTTGATGACTTTCTCTCTATCCAGAATTTCCTGGACTGTATGCAGGTGTGCATAGACCCGCACATCATCCACCGTTCCCGTCTCCGGCAACACCTCAGAAATGTTCAGTGTCGTCCCATTTAGCTCCACAGAATTGATGCCCCCCAAACTTCTGGCCACCTCACTGCCCAAAAGGATCTCCTTTTCTCCGATGGAATCGAACACCTTACGCTCATACATACCGCCCTCTTGATCGGATCCACCTTCCTCAAAAAGACTGCCCATCGACCATGTCTGCTCCTCCTCAGACACCTGCTCATGGGGGTGAACTTCGACCCTTTCTTCAGAACGTAGAAAATCGGCCGCAATTTGCCAGGCCGGTCTGCCAACGAGTTCGCGCGTCGGGAGAACTCCAGTCAGAATGACCTCGGTCCCGTGGAGCTCTATCTTGGCCGAGAGCTTCGGCACCATGCGGTGAACTTTTCCTCTCAGATCGGAGGTGGCCAAAATGTTCACATACTCTTCGGGCATCTCCCCCTGGCCAAAATCGGCCAAATAGTAGCTGCCCGGTCTGGCAGATTGAGGTAGAATAAGCAGGTTGGAACCCAGATCGTGCACTTGTGCCGTCAGATCACTTTTTAGTGATCTGACTACGGTGCTGACAGCGACTATAACTGAGATACCAAGAAGGATAGCTATAAAACCGCTGACAAAATCTCCCTTTTTGCGCACCAACTCTTTGAAGACAACGTTTGACAGTCTCATATCACTTCTGCGCTGTACGCTTTCCGGCGCCACAGGCGCTCCGCCCGGTGATGCCACGACCCGGCTGGCAGGCGCTGCCCCCGGTGATGGTCCGAGCCCCGCAGCCCCTTCTCATGGTTAATACCTTTTGAAAGGAGTCGTACAGATCGGAGGAAGAAATGACCCCGTTCAATCTCCCGGCAATCGCACCTGAGGGCCCCACCAAAACCGTGGTCGCCTGTGAGGAATTCGGGTTGACATTGCAATTTCGAACAAAGAGTCCGTTTTCCGAATCCTCAGGATCAACCGCAATCGCTGTCGCGATATCCCCCAGGGTCTCCTCGGCTTCGCGGGCGGCAGCCAAAATCTCCTCCTTACCCTCTGTGTGACTGTTCAAAAACATGACAAAAACCGTTTTCCTCTCCTGAATGGCCTTGATGACCTCACTCACAGATGGGGAAACAAATCCCTGTTCAAGCTGTTCCCATCCCACCACCCCAGTAAACCCGGCGGTGATGGCTCCGTTGGGGGCCATGGCCAGTGTGAGCGGGGTTCTTCTGACCCGATGACGCCTGATGAGCTCCTGCTCCGATGGATCCGCAACATCGATCATAACAAAGTCGGCCCTGTGGCCCAATCTCCGGCTGGCCTCCTCAATGCGCACCGCCATCTCATTAGACTTCGTGCTGTTAGGGCGGTAGAAACAGAGGAAAAGATATCTCTCTTCCGCCTTCGCTTTCTCGACGGCCCGCAGTCCCTGGGAGCTTATCTCAGCTACCTGAGGCTTTGAGATGTCTGCCACTTTCTCTTTGGTGGCCATTGCCGATGGGCCCCTGTCCCTTTTTCCCTGGGGTGCTCTGAGCCACACCATCACCACCACGAACACGATTAAGCCCACCACGGGAATTAAAAGGTCTGTTTTGAACTTATACTTCATCTTAAGACACCTCCTTTTTTAGTGAAATTCCATTTCAAAATCGAACATCTCCATCAACTGCGGCCAAATTCTTGCCCTCACATGGCGACCCTCCTTTCGTTATTCGTTCAGGACTCATCACCTGTTTTTGACCACCCGCTTTTCCCCAGATAATAAAATCCCAACACCAACAACCCCACACTTCCCCACCATAGAATGGCGTAAGGGAAGAGGTAGTGCCGCAACAATCGCTCATACGCCGCGGGTTCCTCCTCAGTTGACACATCGGCTCCGTTGTCATCATTTAAACAACCTTGCCCCAGGCAGGTGCAATCACGGC
>JBHIER010000360.1:0-3901 GCA_046760705.1 bacterium | reverse complement strand
ATTTTTTCTTAAAGGAGGTGGATCTATGAAGACGAGGAGTTTGATAGCTCTGGCTGCTGTGGCCCTGTTTATGTTGGTCCCATCTCTATCTGCGCAAGCGGTAACGGAAGGGCGCCTGATGCGCTTTCCCGACATCCACAAGGATAAGATCGTCTTTGTCTACGCCGGTGACCTGTGGCTGGTCCCCAGTGAGGGGGGAACAGCCCGGAGGTTAACCACCCATGTCGGCCTGGAGTGGTTCCCCAAATTTTCACCGGATGGAGAGTGGATCGCTTTCTCCGGCGAATACGACGGCAATACCGACGTCTACGTCATCCCTGCAAATGGGGGTGAACCCAAACGACTCACCTACCATCCCGGCATAGCCCCGATGCCGGAGAGGTTCGGCAGGGACGATATGGTCCTGGAGTGGTACCCGGAGGGGACGAAAATCCTGTTCCGATCCTGGCGCGATAGCTACAACACCTGGTTTCAGAAGCTGTTCAGCATCAGCGTCGAAGGCGGTCTGCCCGAAGAGCTGCCGCTCCCGATGGGAGGGCTGACCTCCTTCTCACCAGAAGGGACCAAAATGGCTTACAACCGAATATTCCGCAACTTCCGTACCTGGAAGCGGTACAAGGGGGGCCTGGCCCAGGATATATGGATCTACGATCTGGAGAAGAACACCATCGAGCAGATCACCGACTACGAGGGAACCGACAGCTTTCCCATGTGGCAGGGCGATCGGATCTATTTCACCTCCGATCGTGACCACACGACCAACATCTTCTGTTATGATCTGGCGACCAAGGCCATAAGGAAGATCACTCACCACACCGAATACGACGTCAATTGGCCCAGCCTGGGTCCGGGATCCGTCGTTTATGAAAATGGCGGTTACCTCTACGTACTGGACTTACCAACCGAGCAGACGAAAAAGCTGACCGTGTATCTCCCCGGCGATCGGGTGCTCACCCGCCCTGAGTTTAAATCGGTGAGCGATAAGATCACCGACTACAACCTCTCCCCGTCAGGTAAAAGGGCCCTTTTCGGGGCCAGGGGTGAGATTTTCACCGTGCCGGCCGAAAAGGGCAACACCCGGAACTTGACAAATACACCCGGTGTCCACGAGAAATACTCCACCTGGTCGCCAGACGGTAGGTGGATCTCTTATGTCTCCGACCGCACCGGCGAAGACGAGATTTACATCATCCCCCAGGACGGCCAGGGTGAGGAGATACGGATCACCACCGACGGCCACTGCTACCGGTTCATTCCCGTCTGGTCACCGGACTCAAACAAACTGCTCTACGCTGACAAGAGCCTGAAGCTCTATTACGTGAACATCGAGACCAAGAAGGTGACTCAGATTGACCAGGCCAAATATTGGGAGATCCGCGACTACGGGTGGTCTCCGGACTCGAAGTGGGTCGCCTACGCCAAGCCGGCCGAAAACGGTTTCTATTCTGTGTGCCTCTATTCTCTGGATCAGAAGAAGATATTCCCCGTCACCACCGATTTCACTGACGATTCTGCTCCGGTCTTCGATCCCGAAGGGAAGTATCTCTATTTCCTCTCCAAGCGCGACTTTAATCCGTTACTGGGCGAGTTCGAAATGAGCTTTACCTACAACCAGATGACGCGCATCTACCTGGTGACTTTGCAGGCAGACACCCTGTCGCCTTTTGCCCCGGAGAGCGACGAGGAAAAACCCAAGGAAGAAGGAGAAGAGGAGGAAGAAAAGAAGAAAGCTGAGGTGGAATTCCGGATCGATATCGATGGCATCCAGAATCGCATCGTGGCTGCGCCGCTCAAGCCGGCGAACTATGGCGCGTTGCGGGCAGCCGAGGGGAAGTTTCTCTATCTTTCTTACCCCAGCCGAGGGTTGGGTGGTACTTTTAGGGATACAATAACCGCCCTCCATCTATTCGATATGAAGGAGAAGAAAGATCATATTTTGCTCTCGCCGGTCGATGGCTACGATATCTCCGGTGACGGCGAAAAGATCGTCTACAAGAGCAAAAAACAGTACGGTATCATCGACGCCAAGCCGAACTCACACAAGATCGGTGACGGGGCTCTCAACCTCGGCGGGATGCAGATGAAGCTCGATCCCCGGGCGGAGTGGAAGCAGATGTTCGATGAAGCCTGGCGGCTGGAGCGTGACTACTTCTACGACCCCAACCTCCACGGGGTGGACTGGGAGAGGATGCACCAGCGGTATGGACAACTGCTACCATGGGTCTCCCACCGCAGTGACCTGACCTACATTATCGGTGAGATGATCGGCGAACTCTGCTGCTCTCACACCTATGTCGGTGGCGGTGATATGCCCAAGGCCAAGAAGGTGAGCATCGGCCTGTTGGGGATCGATTGGGAAGCGGATGAGGCCAGTGGTTTCTACCGCATCAAAAAAATCTACCAGGGCGAGAACTGGAATAAGGCGCGGCGGTCACCCCTGACTGAACCGGGGGTGGGGGTGAAGGAGGGGGAGTATGTGATCGGTGTGGACGGTCACCCACTGCGAATGCCGACCAATCCTTACAGCCTGTTTGAAAATACCGTCGACAAAACCATCACCCTGACGGTTAATAGCCAGCCCACCCCTAAGGGGGCCCGGGAAGTGACGGTGAAGCCCGTGGGTGATGAGTACCAACTCCGCTATCTTGACTGGGTGGAGGGCAACCGGAGGAAGGTTGACCAGGCGACGAACGGTCGGGTGGGCTATATCTACTTGCCCAACATGAGTACTGCGGGTTTGAACGAGTTTGCCAAAACCTTTTATCCCCAGATCCGAAAGGAGGGGCTGATCATCGACGTCCGGTACAACGGGGGTGGATTTGTCTCCCAGATGATCATCGAACGGTTGCGCCGGGTATTGGGGGGCATGGTCACCTCCCGCAATGCGGCCGACTACACCTATCCCAGCGCGGTATTTTATGGCCACCTCGTCTGTCTGATCAACCATTATAGTGCTTCCGACGGCGACATCTTCCCCTACTATTTTCGCCAGTACGGTCTGGGGCCGCTCATCGGCACCAGAACCTGGGGAGGGATAGTCGGCATCCGCGGGTATACCCCTCTGGTGGACGGCGGCTATGTGACCCGACCCGAGTTTTCAAAGTTCAGTCTCGAGGGCGAATGGATAATGGAAAACCAGGGGGTTGAACCTGACATCGAGGTGGACAACCGGCCGGACCTCGTCGTTGCCGGCCATGATCCGCAGTTGGAGAAGGCCATCGAAGTCATCCTGAAAAAGATAGAGGAGGAACCGAGGAAACTACCGGAGCGCCCGGTGGAGTATCCGAGACGATAATAATATGGACTGCGGCCTGCCTGTGCGTTGCCTGTCTGCCGTCCCAACGGGACAGGCAGACAGGCGACTTGTCGCCGCTTTCAAAAGCGAGAGCAAGCTCTCACAGTCCAAGGAAGTCATTCTGAAAAGGAAAGGAGGAATCCTATGGAAACAAAGGGCTTACTCTTTAGGGTTATGTTTTGTTTGATGATTGCTGGAGTGAGTTTTACAGCTTCAGAAGAGATGACATATCTGGCCAGGATCGAGGTGAGTATTCCGGAAGAGATTGACCGGATAGCTGAGATGCAGATTCCAGTGTTTAAGACCATGAAGACTTACGTGCTGGTTGAAGTGGCCGATGAGTCATTTAAGCTTCTGGCAGAGAGGGGATTTCGTTGTCAGATCGTTGATGAGAACCCCAGAGAGCACCAGTACTTTTTGGTCTTCTTGAGGGATAAAACCAGCCCCGAAATGATAAGAGAGTATGGGGAGCCACTCTTCACCGAGGGCAGGATGGCTTTGATGAAGATTTCTGTTGACCAAGCCCTTGAGCTTAAGCTCGAGGGCTTGGAATCGCTTCGCATTCCCAAAGCTCCTTTTCTACTCAGAAAAGGAGCGTACGTACAA
>JBHIER010000359.1:0-3905 GCA_046760705.1 bacterium | reverse complement strand
CCCCAACGCAGCAGGCGGAGGCCACACTGGTGGAAGAGGCCGTCCTGGCCCTGGTCTCCCTGGGATACAAAAGGGTTAAGGCCAAAGCGGCCGTGCAGAAGGTGCTCGAAACCGGCTCCGAGCCGTTGGCTGTGGAGGAGGTGATCAAACGAGCGCTACGCCATGCGTGAGCCTGGGGACGAACGGAGACGTCCCTCTCAACCGTCGACCTCTTCGGTAAGAACCGCAGGTGCTTGCATGAATTGCAGAGCGAAATTCTTTCTTCCCTGTATCCTCATTTCATCCCTCCTTATCTCGTGCTGGAAAAAACAGGGCCACGAGGCCACCGGTCCACCGCTGCCCAACTACTCAGTATCCGGCAGGGTCTTTGACAGTCTCACATCTCAGCCCTTGCCCGGGGCCAGGGTGACCATCGACGATCAGAAGACCGTCACGGACAGCCTGGGAGGGTACCGTATCTCAGGCCTGCTCGGCGGGACGAATCACAGCATCGACGTCACCAAGGAGCACTTTGAGACGTACAGCACGTCCATTCAGTTGGGGTATGCGGACCTCGATTCCTTCGACATCGTTCTGGGCAAGCACCTCTATTTCACCGATCGATTCAACGGGCCGGCCTATGAGCCGAACGGACTGATCTGGACCGGGGGCATCCCGTGGGCCAGTGAGGGGTGGCAAAGGAGGATGTGTGTGCTCAGCGGGGCCGAAGGGCTGAGTCTGGTGAAATATTTCGACTCGCCGGGCTCGTTCCCTGAAAAGGGCCACTACACCACCCCCTACGGGTTGACGGCCACCGAGGAGGGTGGCACCCATTACCTCTGGGTCTCGGTGGCATACGAAGCGGCCTCACCGCGTCTTTACAAGATGGCCGTCAAGCCCGATACCACCCTGTCAACAGAGGCCCGGTACGACACACCGGAGAGCGCCACCAATTCTGGAGTGCACGTACTTCTCGACGACCTCACCTACGACGGGACGCACATCTGGTCGTGCTCATCCAGCGAAGGGAAGATCTACAAGCACCGGAGTGATATGTCCGTGATCCAGAGCTTCGACCCCCAGGTCGCCCAGCCCTCGGGCATCGCCTGGGACGGCGGCCAATTCTGGCTGAGCACCCTCGGTTCCAACAGGCTCTATCTGCTCAATGCAGAGAGTCTCGAGCCAACAGGATATTACGTTATTCAGGAAGAACCGGTGACAGGACTCTCCTACAGAGATGGCCATCTCTGGGCGTGCAAACACGGGTCCGCAGGCTCGATTGTATCCTCTTGGTTTTACAAGTATCGCCCAGAATAATCGCACAGGAATGAACCGGTTCAAAATGATTTTTATCTCTGTTGCAGGAGGTGATACGAGATATGCAAGCATTAGTTATTGCTGCAGGGAGGGGGAACAGACTCAGCAATTACTTTTCCCCAAAGCCATTGACTCCAATTCTCGGGCTCCATCTCCTCGAAAGAATCATATTGGGAGCAAAACTTGCTGGTATTCGTGATTTCAAGATTGTGGTTGGCTACAAGGCTGATAAGATCAAAAGGGAAATCGGCGATGGCCAGAAGTACGGTGTCCGGATTGAATATATTTTCAATCCTGAATGGCGGAGAGGCAATGGAGTCTCCGGACTAAAAGCGAAGGATTACATGCAGGAAAAATTTCTTCTGCTCATGGGCGACCATCTATTTGACGAAGCTATCCTGAAGAGACTTTTACAAACTGAATTGGAAGAAGATCACTGCACATTGTGTGTGGACTTGTCTTAAGATATGCCCATCTATTTGATGCAGGGGCCAGAGGTTGATTGGCAAAAGTTTTTTGTAGATCCCCTGTTTATGCACAATTTACGGCTGCGAAACGCTCGAAAACCCGTTCAAGGAGCAATAATGAAGATAGCGATGATGTCTCTTTGGAATGCGGCTAACGGACCATCCATTCACGCAGAATTGGTAGGAAGGGCTTGGTTGAAATTGGGTCACCGGCTCAGGGTATTTTCCCCCAAAAAACACCCTGATGCCAGGCCCACCTTCCAAGAGGACGAGGATTTTGTGATCAGGCACTTCAGCGTCGATGAAGTCACCCCAGTTACCCGGGCTAGCTGGTTTGATCCCTCTCCGCTCTTGAATGAAGAGTACGAGGTCTTTGTCGCTCAAAATGTAGAGAGATTGCCGGCGGAAAAACTGCGTGAGCTCTTTCCCAAGATCAAGGAAAGAGCTGTGACCGTTCAGATTGTCCACGAGGGCAAAGCTCCGGACGACCCCCTTTACTACCAGCTTGACTGGGATGCCATTGTCTGTTTTGATCACAGATACAAAGATTACCTGGCCAAATCTTTCCCAATTGAAAAGATTCACATGATTCCCTATCCCTACCATCCCCTCGAGCAGGGCGATAAGGAGAAAGCGAGAAAAGGGCTGGGCCTCCCGCTGGACAAAAAGATCGTATTCTCCTTCGGTTTCAGGCCAAAAGAGATCGTATCTGTTCTACCCGCTCTGAAAGACCTGGCTAATGAATATCCACTCAGATATGTGGTCATTGCCAACCCGGAAAGTGATACTGGTGAATTGTACGAAGCGAAGCAGAAGTATGACTTTATAGACCTTCAGGTCAAGCCCCTCCCTTTAGATGAACTGTATACCTACCTGCATGCTGCGGATGCGTTGCTTATTCACCGGGAATCCTCACAGAAGTACAAGGCAGTCCTGTCCAGCACGGTGTGTCAAGTCTTAGGTTCTGGTTGCCCTATCCTGTTTCACGAGTCAAACTACGTGGAACTGTATGGAGACGAAATCGTGAAATACCGCGATTTTGAGGAGATGAAAACCAAGCTTGTTGATCTGTTCCGTAACAAGTTCGACCCCGGCGAGATAGAAGCTTTTCTGCAAGGACATAAAGCAGAAAGAGTTGCCCAAAGGTTCATTCAATTATTTGAAAATTTACTCGAGGCCTAAAGAGAATGAAGGAAACGAAAGTAGCAATATTCTCAAAATGGAATGCCGCAGATGGAACTTCAATTCTCGCTGAACTTGTTGGTAGGGAGTTAGCAAAAAGATATGAACTGATAGTCTTTGCCCCGTTCAACGACGTGAAACCGGTGCAAGGAATGGAGGACGAAGATTATGTTATCAGGTGTTGCAGTGTTCAAGGAACCCCATCAGGTCAATGGGTGTTTGATCCGAAGCCTTTTTTGGAAAAAGAGTATGATGTATTGATCGCACAAAGAATAGAATGGATACCCATCGGTGAGCTATTGAGGATATACCCGAAGATAAGAGAGAAGACAAAGGTCGTTTATGTGGTCCATGAGGTAAAATTGCCTGAGAGTCCTCTTTTTTGGAAATTCGAATGGGATGCCATTGTCTGTTTTGATGAGAGGTACAAGGGGATGTGGAAGGGAGTATATCCTGAAGAAAAGATACACATAATTCCCTATCCCTGTGGTCCTTTGAGAAGAAGCGATAAGAATAAAATCAGAATGGAGCTGAATTTGCCGTTAGACAAAAAAATAGTGCTCACTTACGGATGGTATCCCAAGACTCATATTTTCCCTATTGTACCCCAGTTGGCTGAGCTGAGGAAGCAATATGAATTTATTCTCTTGATGGTTATTGCGCGTGAATACCTTGATGAAGAAATGTTAAGGGAGATAGAAAAAAATGATTTCATAGAATGGCGGGATGCGTTGCCCTCTACTTCAAAACTGGATAAATACTTTCACGCTTCGGACGCCTATATTTTCTATAAACCAAAATATGAATTTAAAGAAGGGGAGATTATGGTATCGAGCTCTATTCTCTCCTACCTCGGAACGATGACACCGGTACTGGCGATAGAATCCCCCCATGTCGCACCTCTCGGTGGTGCGGTCATGAAATTTTCGGACATGGCAGAACTCAATGATAGATTGGTCA
>JBHIER010000358.1:0-3916 GCA_046760705.1 bacterium | reverse complement strand
AGGGGATCTCGCCAGAGCCTTAGAGTATCAAAAGAAGGCTCTGGAACTACACACAGAATTGGATATCAAGGCCAGTCAGGCCATCGATCTGGGGAGCATGGCCGTGGTCTACCGGAGTTTGGGCAACCTCCCCGAGGCCCTTCAGTGTCTGAGGGAATCATTGGAGTTGAACAGAGCACTAAAGGCCAGAAGCTACGAGGCCAAAGACCTCAAGAATATGGGAGGAATTTACAGGGAATTGGGTGATCTCTCTGTGTCATTGGAATATTGCACCCAGGCTCTGAAACTATACAGGGAATTGGGAAACAGGGTTCGTGAAGCTGAGACTCTTAATGAGACGGGACTGGTCCATTTGGAGTCTCATGATTATCCTGAGGCATTGAAATATTTCCGGGAGAGCCTCAAAATAGCCGAAGAAATACACATCCCGGAACCGATCTGGCGTTGTCGAAAGAACATAGGGGATGTCTATGCCCAAATGAACCAATTTGGTGACGCTCTCCAGTCTTATCGCTCTTCTATTGAGGCCATCGAGGGAGTGCGCAAAAAGCTCGAACTGGAGGAATTCAAAACGAGTTACATGCAGACTAAGATGGAAGTGTATGAGCAGACTGTGGGGCTACTGATTCAGATGGACAGAAAATTTGAAGCCTTCCAATATGTTGAGCGGGCCAAGGCGAGGGCACTCTTGGAGATGCTCATTGAATCAAAGATTGACGTCTACCAGGGCGTGGATGCAGAACTTTTAGATCGAGAGCGTGAGATATTCATCAAAATTTCCAGCATCCAGACCGATCTTCAAAATCCCGACATAACGGAGGAGGACAGAGAAGATTTGATCCGCAGTCTGCGAGAACAGGAGGAGAGTCTCGAATATCTGCGTCTGGAGCTGAGAAGGGAAAATCCCCAGTACGCTGATCTCCGCTATCCTGAACCATACAGTTTGGAGGAAATTCAAAGGGAGGTGTTGCCTGACGGGGATACGGTGCTTTTAGAGTATCTGCTGGGCGAGGCCCGGTCCTATTTGTGGATTGTCTCCAAAACAGGGCTGGAAGTCCTCTCTCTGCCCCCGAGAGAGGAGATTGAGCGCGGGGTCAAGAGGGTTTTATCGATCATCTCTCAACCGCCGACGCAGCGAACATTTTATGACCTGAGTCATCGGCTTTATAATATGCTTGTGCCTCCTGATGAGACGAACCTATCTGGGGTGAGAAACCTTATCATCGTCCCTGATGGCATACTTTTCTATCTCCCTTTCGAGGCCCTTGTTCAGTCCAAGGTCCGAGGTCCAAAGGTCAAAGTCAGCTTCTTGGGGGAGAGCTTCGATGTCAGTTACGCCCCCTCAGCGTCCACTCTGGCTCTTATTCTAAAGGAGAGGTTGAAAAGAGAGGGGCAGATGGAACTTCTCATCTTCGGCGACCCTGACTATGGCGAAGAAGCCATAGGGGGGCTAACCAGAGAGTCGGTAACAAAAAGCCTCTATGATAGATACCATTTCCCCAGGTTGAGATTTAGCGGTCAGGAGGCCAAAGCGATTGCATCGCTCTATCCAGAGGAGAAAGTGAGGGTGTTTCTCAGAGCCCAGGCCAGGGAGGAGGAGATAAAGAAAGAGGAATTGGAGGGCTACAGAATTCTACATTTTGCTACCCACGGTGTACTTGACGAGGTGGTACCCAGGCGATCAGGGGTAGTATTGGCTCTGGACGAAGACCCGGTTGAGGATGGGTTCCTGCAGATCCACGAAATATTCAATCTGAGACTGGGAGCCGACATTGTGGTTCTTTCGGCCTGCCAGACGGGATTGGGTAAACTGGTCAGAGGTGAGGGCATGCTGGGACTCAGCCGCGCCTTTTTCTATGCTGGAGCCTCCTCGATACTGGCCAGCCTGTGGTCGGTCAACGACCGCTCCACAGCCCAGCTCATGACTCACTTTCACCAGAATCTGAAGGACGGAATGGAAAAAAGGGAGGCACTGAGAAAGGCCAAACTAACCCTTCTGAGCGAGGGAGGGAGACTGGCCCACCCGTACTACTGGGCTCCTTTCATTCTAATGGGAGATTATAGATAGAAATAGAGGGCGTTAATTGGTGAACGGTGATTGGCAGAGAAAGATCTCGCTTGGTTAAGAGGTTTTATGGGGCGGGTTGCGCAATCCAAGGGTGGGGTGGTTGCCTCGCAGGTGGACAACTTGCTCATTCACCTCTCAGGTGTTTTTACTATTTGAAAGGGGAACCTTTCTATGGGAGTAGATTTATTCTCCTTGAAACCGTAAACAGTTAAAACATAATCCCCTTCCCTCAAAAAATCCCTATCGAAGCTAATGGCGAAGGTACCGAAATCACCCAACCGCTTCAAATCCTTCTCCTTCCAGATCACGGTTCCACGATAATCGGTCATTTCTACGTCGTATCTTTCGTATTTTTCCTCGGCAGCGACACTGAATTCGAGAACAATTGCTTCAGAATATGGCGGCACATCTATCCGGGTCACCCCCCGAGCCACATCTAAGGAGAAATAGCTCACATTCACTCTGGGCGTTGGAGTGAGAAACAGCCCTCTCCAGGTAGGATATATCATCAGCAGGACGAGAGCCGAGAGGACATAAAAAGCCGGCTTCAGATATCGCCACGCTACAGGGTCAGGGATGAACTCTCCGAGGCGGGCCAATCTTTGTAGAATGCTCTCTTTGACGGCTTCGGGTTTGTATGCGATCTCCCCTGCTTCAGCTAGCTCCTTCACGCCGCCCCCGATCTGCTGCATCGTGGCCAACTCCTCAAGGCACTTTGGGCAGGCAAAATAGTGCTCCTCAAAAAGCTCTCTCTCCTTCTCCGAGAGCTCATCGGCCACATATCTCTCGACAAAGTTCCCTCTTTTCACATCCGTGCATCGCATTCTTCTAGCTAGCCCTCCTCTCTTGTCCTCGTAATAGCGGTGTGGAAGCTCGTAATGAAGCTTTGATACTCGACCCTCTTAGCCTTCTTCTGCCTTTTTTGTGCTTTCTTAAGCCTTTTTCTTTCTTAATATAGTAAACAAATTTCCCATTTCGTTACAACATTTTTCTCTTCAAACACTTTTTTAAAGCTGCTAAGGCATCGTGTTTTCGCTTTCTGGCGTTACCGGTGGTGATACCCATGCGGCGGGCGATCTCCGCTGTAGATAAATTTTCATAAAAATAGAGGATCAAAATATTCTGCCGGGATTGATTTAATCTCTTAATACACTCCTGGACGGCGCGTTTTTTATTGTCCAAAATCTCCGCTTCCTCCTCGGCGACCAGACGCTGCAATTCATTGCCTCTATCCTCTGCCATATCCTCCATCTCATTGAGCCTTTCGACTCTCTCTTCCTGGCCCAGGAAGTGCATCACTTTATTCCGGCAGACACCCCGGACAAAACCGCTCAGGTTTTGGGCATCTTTTACCTTCTTCCCCTTTATAGCTTCAATAACAGCAGTCAGAGTATCCTGGCGGATGTCCTGGGCGGCCTCCGGGTTTTTCACTCTCTGCAGGGCGAAACAATAGACGCTCCCGAAATATTTTCGGTAGAGGGCCGTCACACTTGGGGTGTTCCAGTCATCGCCCTCCTCTTCGATCCTCCTCACCAACTCCACATCGGTTATTCTTTCAGTCTTTTTCATAGTGAAAAATGACCATGTTTCGTAGTAATGTCAAGAACTTTTTAGCCTTCTGATGACCTCTCAAGCTCTCTTAGCCTTCTGATGCCCTCTTAATCCTTCTTAGTTAGTTAGTTAGTTAACCAATCACCAATTATGCAGAATGTGTAATGAAGTTGATTATCCAGAGTTTAGAGAATATATCGGTGAACCCCGTTAGATGTTTGCTATCTAACGGAGTGAACATGTAAGTTTCGTTTTGCCTCTCAATAATTTCCTCCCTTTCAAAATATTTGAGAGCAC
>JBHIER010000357.1:0-3932 GCA_046760705.1 bacterium | reverse complement strand
GGTGTAGACGCGCTTTCCATAGCGCGCATGAATACTTCGCCTCCGGCCTTTTGTCTTTCACCTCTCGCCAGTTCTTAGCCTTCTCATCCCCTCTCAGCCTTCTCTCCCTTCCCTCCCTTCCCTCCCTTCTCCTGCCTTCTAAAGCCTTCTTCTGCCATATCCTGCTTTCTTCTGCCTTTCCTATCCCTTCTCCTCCCTTCTCATGCCCTCTCAATCCTTCTTAATCACAAACAATATATTCGGGCCAGAATGGGCAAAGGCACTACATCTTGAGAGGCATCACGATAGATGATAAAGATCAAAAAATTCTAAAAACTCATCCTTTTGTAATTTTTTCAGTTACAGATTTCGTTGCAAAAAAATTTTGAAAAAATCGAAAATATTGAAAATTTTGCTTGACAAATCGAGAGGAATGTGTTAATATATACAGCGATTTTGAAGTAGTAGTTATTGCCAACGGGCGGGCCCTACGGCTGGGCGGGAGTAGCCGCACTTTCCATAGCGATTACGATGGGCCGAGGGATTTGTCCGTAGGGGTGTAGCCGAACTTTCCATGGTGCGCCTCTTCACCTGTCATTCCGGACTTGATCCGGAATCTCTTCGCTTTCGACCACCAGATCAAAAGCGCCCTATGAAAAGTGCGGCCGCAAACAGACTTCCTCAAAACCTGAGAGACCCTGAAATCGTAGATCCTGAATCAAGCCTGTCCTGGCCACAGGCCAGGGTTCAGGACCCGGTTCAGGGTGACATCTCAAGCCTAACCGTCATTCCGCACGGAACGAAGTGGAGTTCTGCAATCCCTGTCCCTGTGTATACAGGGATCCCCGGCCGGTGCCACGCACTCAGAAGATTCCCCGTAATAAATACGGGGCAGGCTCTGCATTCGCAGCAATGACAGGGTGGGTGGAGATCCCCCGTAATAAGCTTGTCCTCGACCAGCCTGACCCTCCGCAAATCACATATTCGTTAATTCTGCAGATCAATTTAGCCTCTTGTTCTCCCAGATTGAATGGACTTCTTGTGCCTGCCCCAATCTTTAGGGTTGATTGCAACAAATTGGGACATTTTCTTAGTAAAAAAGCCGCCCCAGTTGTTTCAACCGAAACGGCTTTCGTAATCAATTCTCACCGTGCTCCCTTCGGCAGCATGCGTTGACAGGGCGTAGCGGATGTTGATACTGAGTTTGAACGGACCAGAACCGTTCTGTGCCAGACCGTACTCACCACCCTTCATCTCCACCGTGCCCTGAGCCCTAAACCTGTCAAAATCCTCTGTCGAAAGACAGGAGTCCACAAGCTCAATCCCCTCAGACCGGTGCGCACTCGCCAATGCCCAAGACGACGTTCACAATACCGAGGGCATCCAGAATGTTGATCTCCCCATCACCATTGCAGTCGGCCCGCCGCAGAGCATCCCCCTCCAATAACTGAACGCCCAAAATGTGGTTAACCGCAGCCAGAACATCCAGTATGTTGATGTCACCGTTGCCATCCACATCGCCTCTTTCTAACTCCAAGGCAGAGATCATTAGCAACAACTCCTGGGTTGCCTCGCCCTCGACAGCATCTCTCACCTCCACGGTGAAGACCTGCGTATCGGCAACGGCAGGGGTCCCGGAGATGACACCCGTGACGTCGAGGGACAGACTCTCAGGCAACGCCCCAGACAGGAGCTGCCAGGTGTAGGGAGGGACTCCGCCCACCGCCGAGAGCGTCTCGCTGTAGGCCACACCGACCATACCATGGGGAAGCTCAGACGTGGTGATGGTCAGAGGGATGCTGTTCGGACCACCGGGAGTGCCAAAATCACCGTCGCCGTATGGGGTAAAAGCGGTGTGCCAGTTGGCCCCCACGTTGTTGTCCAATTCAGGGCTGTTCAGTTCCATGGATGCCCCGGTCGGATCTGGGAACTCGGGACCACCGTCGTATTCCACCCGGTCCACTTCAACGCTATCTCTGTCCAACAGAATGATCTCGTCGTCGCTGTTGCCAAGGGTGAAACCGCTATATTGATAGTCGACTGGAACGCCCCCGTTCTCTTCTTGATTGGCGTTTCGTCCTAAAACGAGATATCCCTGGGCTGGGATAACGAGTGGCCCGCCGTTGTCGATAAGATGGCCGTCAGTTCCGTCATCCATTATCGTCCAGCCGTTGATATCCACGTCCTCTTGGCCTGAATTGTACAGTTCGAACCACTCGCCGTTTGCATCTGAGACCGCAGCCGGATTTTGCATGATTTCACAGATGACGATAACGCTGTTCACCCCAGCATGTTGACTCGCATCCAAGTAAAACCCAGCGCAGAGCAGAAGAGCAAAAATGGCTCCTGCATTCATGATCCTCTTCTTCATAACTCTCCTCCTCTTCGAATGAGGGTGAAAAACGAATGTGAGGTGGACCTCTTTGGATACACAGAGCTGTATGCCAATTCTATCCTGGATAGCTTTGATCACGTTAGGGGGTTACCCGCTGACACATTTTTGTCGCTTCGACAGGCGTGGAGCTGCGAATATTGCAAACAGAACTTTCACCCAACTGGAGAGCTTTCCAGTTTTTTTGAATCCACCTTTCTCCGTTTGGAGACAGAACGAATCTTCTGGTGACAAACGTGACCCTGTGTTGATCGTTCGCTGCTGGAAATTCACCTCCTTTCAATTTCAGAATGGGAAATCCACCTCGCCACTATCCGCCTTCATAAGGCAAGGTCTTCTTAAAACCTGTTCCTGACCCCTGACTCCGTTCAGGGGCGACTGTCTTCCCTTCTTCTGCTCCTTGAAAGCACAGGCCTTCCCCTGAGCCACACCGATGAATACAACACCATCTCTCACAGAATGTCTCCGACGCATCTGGGTAGCCACATCGTCCTTACGTTGCCCCCCTTAAAACGGACAATGGCAATTTTGTTCCCCTCGGTGTATCCTTTGATGTCCTGGACAAGCTTGTGTATCATCTGATCGGAGGAAATATATCAAACCCAAAAGACAGAAGCAAATACTTTTTACTACCTAAAAGCGTAACTCGTGAGAATCCGAAATCAGAGGTCCTGAACCCTGGCCTGTCGCCAGGGTTCGAAATGACAGGTGGGCAGCAAGTGGGAAATGCCAGAAAACGTAGTTTCCCAGAATTGAGTCTATGGGTGGGTATCCGTTCATGGCTGCCCACAAACTTCCCTCCTTCATGTTCCGCCCTTTTGCCCGTCTGAAAGACTCCCTCCTTTCAAGCCACTCCTTATCTCTGCGAAAAGGGACTATGCGCCAAGAGCCCTACACAAAGTGCTGGGCTCTCTGACTGATGTGCTGCGCAACTACAGCTCGAACGGGTTGGTGTTCATGGTATTTCGCCCATTAAGATGGGAACGCTAGGGTGCAGGTTCCTCCTCCTGTACTTCCGGTCCCGTTGGCGGCGGGGTAGAGGTGGACATGTGGAAGTGAGCTATCTTCCATTGGTCATCCACCTTTTCGAACGCCACAGTGATCAGGTTCTTCATCTCCACGGGATTGCCCTGGACTTTAAAAGTGAAAGTCTCACGATATTTAGCCCAGGCCACATTGCCAGAGACATGAATATCCACATCCCTGATCTCCGTGCGAAGATCTGTCCACTCGGCATATAGTGGCTCCATCGTCTCCCGGTATTTACCGATGGGCATAACTTCTCCGGTGAAGTCGTACAACTCCAGGGTCGGCTTGGTCAGCTTTAGGTAGCCGTCGATGTCTTTGCTGTCGAAGGCCTTGTTGGCCGTATTGATCAGCCCTCGTATAGCCGCCTTCTCCTTAGCTATGTCCTGCTTGGGGGCACACCCGGCAAGCAAGACTAAGACCGCAGCCAGCATGACAAGAGACACTCTTCTCATCGCCCACCTCCTTGGGAAAAAGTGAATGGCTCTATCTGGGCCTGGAGATAATTACCCAGACCAACAATATATTGTAGCCT
>JBHIER010000356.1:0-3942 GCA_046760705.1 bacterium | reverse complement strand
TTTCTGTTTTCCTGTATTCTTTCGTGTATTTTTGTGTAATTTTGTGGCCAACCGAGATCACACTATTCAACTTCGACAAGTATTTCTGGAGGAAGCCGCTTCCTAAGTTTGGGATGTGTTTCGACAAGGCGCATGATGTCCGACAGATCCTTCTGCCGTTTACTCTTTCGCCTTTGCTCGTCAGAATATGCCCAAACTTTACCCTGCAGGACATCGTCGAGGCAGGCAACGTTCATCTTATATCCAAGCACCTCGCGGCAAACCGCACGTGAAACGAAATCTTGATACCGAGAATCGGTCCAAAGTTGAATGCGCAGGTCCAACCCTCTAATGGAAAGGTTAATTCTGTGCTCAAAATGCTCAACCTTCATGCCGCTGAAGCGGGCGGCGTCGCAAACCTTTTCTATATCGCTGGCGATCACCACAAGATCCACGTCAAGACTCACAACTGGCTCTGCATAGGCGTTGACGGCAAGTCCCCCGATGACGCAATAGGCTGCACCTGTCTCCTCCAGAAGGTCAAGGAGAAGTTGGACAACGTCCGTTTGGCCGTTGGCAACTGCGTTCATGAATGCTTTGCCCGTCACATCGATCTCCTCTCACGTCAGACTATAGGACAAGTGGGGGTGGATAGCTATTTATTCTAAGTTCCACAATGGGATAATATAAAACATCAGGTTAAAAGTCAAGCCTTTTTTGCTATCTTTTTCAGAAACTCACTATTTTCCGAACTTTGCTCGCTTCATCCCGAAGCATGTTCGGTTCGGGGTCTCGCTCACTATCCTCTGCCTCATTCAAACTCCCTCATTGCTTTCAACAAGGCTCTTTCGATTGGTTCATCGCCCATCCAGTGGCCGGCACCTTCGACGATGATGAGCTTCGATTTGGGAAGTTTCTGATGTAACCGATATGCAGTAATGGGCGGACAGACCATGTCATACCTGCCGTTAACTATGATGACAGGGATGTCTCGAATCTTATCGGCATCCCGCAGCAGTTGACCTTCTTCCAGAAAACAGTCGTTGGCCATGTAATAGTTCTCCAAAAGAGCAAAGGAATAGATACGATCCATCACATCCTCTCCCTGGAGATATTCATCAATGAATTCGTCGGAGGTCTCAAGGGCACCGATCTTGAACTCGTACCTCGTCCATATTTTGCTGTATTTCTCCCGCACGACTGGGTCCTCGCTCTGCACCAACTCGAGGAGAATCTGAGGCAGAGGCCGCCTGTCACTCTCCTGCAACGGCCCAAGTAATCTGTCGTAGACTTCAGGAAAAAATGTGCGCACCCCACCGTGGTAGAAGTGATCGATCTCCTCTTTTGTGGCCGTGAAGACACCCCGCAACACCATCCCGCTCACGTTTTCGGGATAGGTCTCGGCATAGGCCAGCCCCAGGGTTGTCCCCCATGAGCCGCCGAAGAGAACGATCTTCTTTAGGTTCAGATGTTCCCGAAGTTTTTCTATGTCTCCCACGAGATCTTGGGTTGTGTTCTGGCGGATCTCGGCATACGGCTGAGACCTCTTAGCGCCGCGCTGATCGTGCAGAACGATGAGAAATCTCTCGGGATCAAGGAACCGACGGTAGTACGGGGAACAGCCGCTCCCCGGCCCACCGTGGAGGACAAAGACCGGTCTGCCATCAGGACTCCCACAGAGCTCGTAATAGATCTCATGGATGTCGGACACTTCCAGGTAATCTGTTTGAAACGGCTCAATCTCTGGCCAGAGTTCTATCTCTTCTTTTGAGTCACTATTCTGTGAAAGAGCGGTGAGCCCTATAAAGGTGAATAAAAAGGCCAAAGCTAACCAGAGATACTTTCTCATCACGAATCTCCTTTACAGTAATGTCGGATCACTCGGCATCTACGCCCATAAAGGGCTACACTACAATTTCTAGCATCTGTAGTATCGCTTAAGCGTTTATTGTAAAAGACCGATAAACCCGTGAACGGGTAACTCCTGACTATTTTGCCTTACTTCCCAGCTTCCAATTCTTCCATCAGCACCTCAACCGCCCGCTCCAGTTGCCGATCGATGCCCTCAGCCACATCACCCGGCCGCTCTTCGACGATGATGTCCGGCACGGCACCCACCTTCTCCATGTTGGCCATGGTCCCTTTCACGTACCACCCTCGGAAAGGAATACGAAACCAGGAGCCGTCTATGAGGGTCGTCCCGCCGGTGCTGATGACCGCCCCTGGGGTAGTCATCCCCACAAGCTTACCCCGTCGGAGTGTCTTGACAGCGTGGGAGAAGATTTCAGCGTTGCTGTAAGAGTACTGATTGCACATGGCCACCATCGGTTTGCTCCAGACATAGAGAGGACGTCTCCCCTGGGGATAGCCCTCACCTCCGCCGCGGGGTACAGTTATTGCATGGGGCTTGGGTGAAAGGATGGCCAGCAAATAGTCTGTCGTCCAGCCGCCACCGTTGTTGCGAACATCGATGATGAGCCCCTCCTTGCCGTGGGCCACCGCATAGAGCTCCATCTCGAACCGCTCCAGGCTGGGGACCCCCATGCCGCGGATGTGCAGGTAGCCGATCTTTCCCTTGCTCTCCTTCTCCACCCAGTCCTGCTTCTCCCTCACCCAGCGGTCGTACTCCTTGCTCATATATTCGCCGTAGTCGATGGGCCGAACCACAACCGTTCGTTTTTTCCCATCCTTACTCTTCACTTCAAGTTGCACCTTCTCATCCACTTTGTCGACCAACAGTTCGTAAAGGTTCCTGTTTTCCTCCAGTGATGTGCCGTTCACAGCCATGATGATCTCCCCTGGTTGCAATCTCGATTCTTCCTGATCGCAAGGGCCGTAAGGCAGAACTGTTTCTATTCGCAACCCCACACCTGTGTACGATTCGTCGTATGTCAGGCCCAACATACCGGTCTTGACGGCCTCATCAGGGGACGGGCCATAGATACCCAGATGCGAGGCGTTCAGCTCGCCGAGCATGAGCCGGACTACGTCGTAGAAGTCGTTCTGAGACTGGACCTGAGCAGCCAGGGGGCGATACTTCTTCTTCATGTCGTCCCAGTCTGCCCCGTGAAAGTGGGGATCGTAAAAAGAGTCGTTCAAGATCCGCCAGGCCTCGTCGAACATCTGCAGCCGCTCGGCCTGATGGTCGATGAGGAGCCGAGCGGAAAAGGGGTAGCCCTTACTGTCGCTCCCTTGCTTCGAGATCGAATGGAAGGTCCCGCCACTCTTCATGTAATAAATCTTCTCGCCCTCAACATCCCAGGTGATGAAAGACGGGTTGGCACCATCCTGGGTCAACTGCTTCAGTTCTTCGCCGTCCCATTGAACCACCCACAGATCGTTTTTTCCTTCGGTGTTGGAAGAGAAGGCGAATGTCTTGCCGTCTGGTGAGATAGCCAGCCGTCCTTCCTCACCCGGTAGTGAGGTAACGCGTCGAAGGCGTTTGTGAATATCCTCGAAGTCGATCTTCACCTCGACCTTTTCCTCTTCTTCCTCGTCTTTCTTCTCTTCTCTCCCTTCTTCCTCTTCCTCCTCCCACTCCTCAGGGGTCTTTTCGTCGTCCTTGCGCTGGAGGAAGACGAACCACACGTCCCGGGTATCGCCAAGACGCCGGGAGACGAAGCCCAGTTTGCGCCCGTCGTCGGACCAGACCGGCCTGAAGTCGTTGTCCGGATGGCGAGTGATGTTGACCGGTTGGCCGCCGTCGGCCGGCATGATGAAGACATCCTCGTTGAACTCCTCATCGACCCGGGAGAAGGCGATCCATCGGCTGTCGGGCGACCAGGCGTAGGTGGGTTCGGCCCACCCCTCTAAAATCCGCTTCTGGCCGCTTCCGTCCCGGTTCATCGTCCACAGCTCTCCGTTGCCCCGGACGAATCCGATCTTCTTTCCGTCAGGCGAGAATCGAGGCGCATAGTCCTCCTCCTCCGAGTCGGGCAACCGGACGATCTTTCGGTTCAGCGA
>JBHIER010000355.1:0-3968 GCA_046760705.1 bacterium | reverse complement strand
AGAAGTTTGATGACAAGATAGGCGCTCTGGACGAGAAGTTTGACAGCAGGATGGGCGCTCTGGAGGAAAAGTTTGATGACAAGATTGGCTCTTTGAGTGATGTGATGCGGTCAGAGTTTGAGAGAGTTGATGACAGGATAGAGTCTTTGAATCAACGCTTAGGAGTGGCCTTAGAGGTCAGGGAACGTTTGGCAGCATTGGAAGCGAAAGTCGGTTCGATCCCCACGTAGATGAAACGTCGTGGACGTGCCTCCGCCGAGGAGTCCCCGAACTTTTGTCCGGGGCAGACCTGCTTCGAAGAAATTCGGAGAGTCCTTTCAGATCTCTGACCCTCATAGGGAAGACACCAGAGGAGATATGGTCAGATTTAAAGCCTTTGTATTTAAATGTTCATGCCGAAGGCATTGTGTTGTACGATAGGAGCGATTTCGTTCCGTTGTGATTTGGGAAGATAAAGAAGGCCATCGAGCGGGAAGGGGCAAACAGATACAGGCTGCCATCAGGAGGTTACGCCTGGGAATTTAAGAAAAGGATTCCTTTTGGGAGGTGTGAGTTACGCTATGAGTGATTCAAAAGAAGAAGCGGAGAGGAGGCTGAAGGCAGCTAAGGAGTATTGGAGTATTGGAGTAGTGGAGTGATGGAGTCAGTGGTGTATGGGGCGAAGGAATAAGAATCGTGGTTATCAGCGACTGACGGTCTGGCAAGCTGCCATCGAGCTGTACACCGTTACTTGGGAGATATTCCGACGGTTTCCTTACCACCTGAACCGAGTCTCAGCCCAAGCAATTGGCTCTGTGGACTCGGTTCACCGGAACATTGCTGAGGGTTACTGTCGGCGCTCGATCAACGAGTATCTAAGATTTCTCTACATCGCTCTGTCTTCCCTGGGGGAGTCTGTTTTTGGGTTCATTGCTGGTCGTCGGGCTGGACAATTGAGCGATGAGGATTTTGAGAAGCTTGACGCACTTGCTTTCAAAATCGAGAACGGTATGCTGAGGCTTATTGAGAGTCTGGAAAGGAAGCGCACCTCTGGGGATTGGATTGACACCCTCATGGTCAAGGAATCGAACGTGGCCTATGGCAAAGGTCAAGAGAGTGAACTTGAGTAGTAGAGTCGTGGAATGATGGAGCAATGGGGGTATCAGTACTCCAACACTCCACCACTCCAATATTCCAAATGTCCTCCGATGAATATTTTCCAAAGAGCCAATGATTTTAAACTCAGTTGCAGAATACGACATGCTCATCACGCATGTGATTCCGGTTTCATACCGGAAACCTTGTTCCTGTGTATACAGGGATCTCCGCCTGTGCCAACAACAAGGAGATTCCCCGTAATAAGCTTGTCCTCGACTCCGATCGGGGATACAGGGCAGTCTCTGCAGGAGTTTATCCCGCGCCCCGCAATCAAGTTGAGGGCAGGGCCTACGGTGATTATCATCTCGACCTAGGGAGGTATTTTCCTAATGGGCGTGGTCCAGAAGATGACCTAAAAGATGGTTGACAGAAGGGGCGATTTGATGCGAGACGGAAGTTCGTCCACGATTGAGGCCGACATCCGGACCGGGAGGGGTTTTGAGCCGGCGTACATTGGGTTGCATCGCACTGGTGAGTTGGCGAAAAGGGTCAGGACCGCCCTGGAGATGCTGAGGGCCTGTCGGGTCTGCCCGAGAGGCTGCGGGGTGAACCGGTCCGAAGGGGAGATCGGCGTCTGCAACGCGCCATTGAAGGCCAAGGTCTCCAGCGTCGGGCCCCACTATGGCGAAGAGCCCCCTCTGGTCGGGTTCCGGGGATCGGGGACGATCTTCTTCAGCCACTGCAATTTGAAATGCGTCTTCTGCCAGAATTCCGATATCAGCCAGATCGGCCACGGCTACGAGGTCTCGGCCGAAGAGCTGGCCAGAAAGATGCTCCAACTGCAAAACATCGGCTGCCACAATATCAACTTCGTCACTCCCACCCCTTATGTACCGCAGATCTTGGAGGCGTTGGAGCTGGCCGTGAAGAGCGGTCTCAATCTGCCCCTGGTCTACAATTGTGGCGGGTACGAATCGGTGGGAACGATCCGGCTCCTCGACGGGGTGGTGGATATCTACATGCCAGATTTCAAATATGGCGATGACGAAGCCGCAAGAAAGTATTCTAAGGCCGACAACTACTTCGCTCGGTGCGCAGAGGCGATGGAGGAGATGCACCGTCAGGTCGGGGTGCTGAAGACGGACGAACGGGGTATTGCACAGCGCGGACTGCTGATACGCCACTTGGTCATGCCCCACGGTTTGGCCGGCTCAGAGAGGGTGTTCGAGTTTATCGCCGACGAGCTTTCCAAGGACTCTTACGTCAACATTATGGCCCAATACTACCCCTCGCATCGGGCCCACGAATTTCACCAGTTGACCCGGCGAATTACTTCCACGGAGTACCAGGAGGCCGACGAAATAGCCCGGAGTTTCGGTCTGTATCGAGGATTTTGAGAGTGGGCAGACAGGGGTGACGTTATTCGTCTTTTATCGACGTCACCATGGACCCTGCTGCCCGCTTCGCAGCAGGCGGGCGGGCCTCGTGACCGTCACCGTCACCCTCAGCCCGGGCTTCTCCTGGCAATTGCAATGGCGGCAGATGAAAAAAGCTGGCTAAAAAAGCAAACTTTTACGATGTAATAATACAGAGGATTAGGTGAAATGTTGCAAGAGGTTTAGTAAAGGATCAATGTCTGTGTCATTTTGTGAAATTTTGTGGCTATTACGGGAAACTCCGAAAGGCAATTGATCATGGCAGAAAGGGCCATCATCACCCTGACCACCGACTTCGGCACACAGGATGGATTTGTGGGAGCGATGAAGGGGGTGATCCTGTCCATAAACCCGCAGGCGGTCGTCGTCGATATAACCCACGAGATTGAGGCTCAAGACGTGATGGGGGCAGCCTTTGTCTTGAGCCACTCGTGCCGCTCTTTTCCCGAGGGCACGGTCCACATCGCGGTCGTCGATCCCGGGGTGGGGAGTGCTCGAAGACCGATTCTCCTTCAGACTAAGAGGTACTTTTTCGTCGGCCCGGACAACGGGCTCTTCAGTTTTGTCTCTGATCTGGATGACACTGTGAGGGCCATCGAGCTGACAGAACCAAAATACTTCCTTTCCCCGGTGAGCGATACCTTCCACGGCCGAGACATCTTCGCCCCGGTGGCCGCATATCTCTCTTTGGGGGTCGATCCCGATGAACTTGGCCCCGAGCTTAAGGACTATCAGAGGATTCCTTTTCCGGAACCCGCTGTATCGGAGGAGGGAATTGAGGGCCAGGTGGTTCACATCGACCGGTTTGGCAACCTGATTACGAATATCGACCGTCGAATCTTTAACGATGTGGTGGGGGAGGGGAGGGTTCGGATTGAGCTGGGCCCGGTGAGAGTGGAAGGAGTGAGCCATTCATATTCCGAGGTCGGCGAAGGCTCGCCCCTGGCCATATTTGGGAGTTCCGGTTATCTGGAAATTTCTGTGAACAGAGGAAGCGCCTGGCAGCGGCTCAGATTGAAGCGGGGCGACCCAGTCCAGGTCGTACAGATGTGATCAATTTAAACTTGCTGACTCAAAAGTTTTGAACAAAAGGCACAGCATATCAGAGGATCAGGGGATCAGTGGGAAGGATATCAGCGGATCAGCATACCAGGAGAGAAAAGGAGCTAAAAAATGAACCTGATATCCTGATAATCTGATCTTCTTCCTACTGATGAGCTGATATATCTTCTTCTGTATCACCGAAAAGGAAATTCCTATATGATGGACACCAATTGCACAGATCCTTTCGTTCAGAACAGACTGTTTTGCGACTACGTCTCCAATTTTCAAGCGCTTCAGGATTTTTACACCTGGAACCCATACGACCCCCAAGATTGGAAAGAGGCGCTCGGCCGGCTTGAGAGATACCCGCATCCCCGCCAAAAGCTGGTCGAGGTTTTGGGTCGGCAGAAC
>JBHIER010000354.1:0-3969 GCA_046760705.1 bacterium | reverse complement strand
CTGAGAAAGGGAGACGGTGGGCAAAGGGACGTCTCCAGCATCTGGCACGAAAGAAGAAATGAGGCTGGCGCTGTAGAGGGAGATGAGGCCGGCCACAACGGCCCAGATCAAAAACTGGGTGACGCCCACGGCTCCGATACCAAGAATCTTTCCGGCCATGAGTTGGAAGGGCTTCACGGATGAGACAATGACCTCAATGACGCGGTTGTTCTTGTCCTCCACAATACTGCGCATCGTCATCGCGCCGTAGAGGATGAGGGCTAAATAGAGGACGAAGATCATGATGTAGGTTACGCCGAAACTCAATCCGATCTCCTTCTGCTCCTCGCCTCCGGGTCCGATCCTGAAAGTGGTCAGGCGCACCCCTTTCACCAACTGATTGACCTCCTCCGGCACGAAACCGCTCCGTTTTAGCCGGAGCCTGGTCACGACCCTGGAGATGGCCCTCTCGATCTCGCTGTTCTCACGAAAATTGGTCACGTTTGTGGAATGGTATTCGATCTCGTTGGTCTCGAACACGTCTTCGGGAATGATCAGATAGGCATCGATCCTCTCCTGAGCGAGGCCCGCTTTCAGGCCGTCTTTGACCCCTTCCAAACGCTCAGACGTGGCTACTGCGCGGTGAAACTGATAGATCCGCTCCCCCGTCTTTGTCCGCTCGTCCAATGTCTCCACCAACAGATTGTACACTTCCTCGGTCAGATCAACCACGGCGATGTGCCTCGGTTTTTCGGATTTCATGGCCATGAAGGCTGCCGGGGCCACAGTGACGAAGACGATGAACACCGGCATCAGGAGTGTGCCGATGACAAAGCCCTTCGTCCTGACTCGGCTGACGTATTCCCGTTGAATGACGGCAACGGATCCAAACCGGCAAAGGGCTCATCGAGAATGATCAGTTCCGGTTCGTGGAAAATGGTCGTAATAAACTGGAGCTTCTGCTGCATCCCCCGGGACAGCTCCTCCACTTTCTTCTGCTTCCAATCCGAGAGATCGAACCGTTCGAGCCAATAATCGATCTTGCCTCTCGTTTCGTTCTTTCGCAACCCTTTCATCTGGCCGAAAAAGAGGAGGAGTTGGCCGAGCTTCATCTTTCGGTACAGCCCCCGCTCCTCAGGCAGATATCCGACGCGGTCCCGAATCTCCGATGAGCCACGTTTGCCCAGAATCTCTATCTCCCCTCGGTCGGGCACGATGATGTCCATGATCATGCGAATCGTTGTCGTCTTCCCCGCTCCATTGGGACCCAGCAGCCCGTACATGCTCCCCGCAGCAATTGAAAAACTGAGATCGTTGACCGCACAAAAACCCCCAAAAGTCTTTGTAACGTTATTCAGATTCAACACATCCATAAGTGTCTCCTGTTGCCGTGCAAGGAACAACTCCTTGAAAATGTTAGCCCAGGTTACAGTACGTTCTCTGTGCAGAATTGAGAGGGCAGACCGGTAAGAAATCACTTGACTTTTGTAAAAATGTTTCATATACTTCCGGAGGCTTCAGTGAAAGGCAGAAGAGAAAATCAGAGGCTGAGACTGTTGTCAGCCGTCATTGAGAAGGAGATGAGATCATGGTTGTCGCAGAAAGAATCCGTGAGCCGTCCAGAAGCTGTCGGAACCGCTTCAAGCTGAGGTACTTGATTTCGTAGAGTTCCTCCTGTTGAAAGTGGAACGTGAATCTGTATGAAGACTGGCTTATATGTATGATGCCGTCCCAGACGCGCCACCACATTCCAGGGTTTGACGAGATCATACAAGCAGACGACCCAGAAAAGGTTTTTGGGTAGATACGGGAGCTCGTTACTCTTTTGTGCCCGAAGATCGGAGTCGAAGCAGATCCGACGAGTCCCAACGGGTCAAAGGCTAGCTACCAGACCTGTAGTTGAACTGAAGTGCGTAGGGCTGCAGAGTATTGCGCCAAGAACGGAACCAGGCACATAATCAGTGGCAGGAAAACAGGTGATGGACTATGAGCAGAATTCGAGAAGCTGAGAGACTCCTATCCTCGATGACACGCGCGGAGAAGGCGCAAGTGCTTCAATGGGTCGTGCGTGATCTGGGTGACACTTTTCCTGGTATTGACAGCATCCCTAGTGTGTGTGGCGGGGAGCCGTGTATTGTTCGCACCCGAATTCCGGTTTGGGTCCTGGTACAAGCCAGGCGGTTAGGGACGAGTGAAGCGGACTTGTTACGGTGCTATCCCACCTTGCGGGCCGAGGATTTGACCCATGCCTGGGCTTACTTCCGCAGCCATAGAGACGAGATTGAACAACAGATCCGCGAGAACGAGGAAGCTTAGATGGTCAGGTTGTATGCAAACGAGAACTTCCCGCTTCCGGTGGTCGAGGGATTGCGGCGATTGAGACACGACGTACTGACCATGCAGGAAGCGGGGCAGGCAGGTCAATCCATGCCGGATGAGGCCGTGTTGGCCTTTGCGTGTGCTGAAGGCCGTGCCCTATTGACGCTCAATCGCAAGCATTTCATTCGCTTGCATCGCCGACAGAGGGAGCATGCTGGCATCATCGCATGTACGTTTGATCCAGATTTTGATGGTTTGGCTCATCGGATTCATGAGGCCATAGAAGAGCAGGTCCAGCTTTCGGGGCAACTTATCCGTATCAGTCGTCCTGCTGACTGAGGCAGTGCGATAGATGCGATAGCACCAAGGTTATGCACAAAGCACAGAGTGTAAACCCCTTATGGGCGTGACTGCTGGGACGAGCCCCGCAGGAAATCTATCCGACTTGGTCGGATGATCCGGCGGTTTGACCTTCTTCTGTCGGATCAGATTCTACTCTGGCCACATCTTGTCTATCACCTCCTACGCATAGTCTGGGATTAAATATTACAGCGCAAACAAAAGGAGGAGAACATGTTTCGCTTGAATGATGAACTCAATGAAGAGGGTGAGTTGGAGCAGGAGAATCTTTTTCTAAAGGACAAGATCATCCAGAAAGGCGGTCACATAGAAAAACTTGCAGATATTGAACCAGAAATTGAGAATCAATTTCTGAAAAATGTCTTGGCTTTTGAAGAAGCAGAAGAGAAACGAGTGTTTGAAATTTTGGGTATCAACCCAAACGATTTTCCCCCGGTAAATCGTTTGACACAAGAAGAGTTGCAGTCGAAATTTGAGTTGCTCATAGAGATTATGGCAGAGCACAATTTTATCTATGAGTTCACAGAAGATCTGCCCATTTCAATTGCCTATCGTTATCTGACAGAAGAATTTCTGCACGAATTTGAAAGTGTCCTACCTGATGGATGGATGTGTCATGTAAATGGTTGTGGTGGAGATTGTCCGAGTTGTTTTCAAGCAGACTATTGCCAAATTAAAGACGACATTTGGTCAAGGGAGGAATTAGAAGCGGAGCGATTAAGACCACAAGAAGAAGATAAAGAAAGTGAAGTGTAAAAAAGGGTCAAAGAAACATTTTGTGTCCTTTTGTGCGATTTTGTGGCTGTCAGGACAGAGGTCATATTCGCTCAATGTCGGGGATGAATACTGCGGGGCCCGTCGCCCCAGCTCTGTCCGATATTATCCGCCGAATGTGTGACCAGGCCATAGAGAGGGCCAGGGGTAGGGGTCGCAAGACTGTGATGGATAGAGATTTTGTGTCCACAGCAGACGAAGAGGATTAGGGTCCGAGCGAATTGCGACTGTATGGGTCATTGCTGAGGGATAGCTGCGGCTAAACTGTCGGTCCACCTTGCTGGAATCAAAACTCTATGCCCAGGGAGAACCTCTGCACGGAGTTGAACCGGTTGAAATCGGCGTAAGCATAATCGATCTTTAGCAGAGTCTCCCCTGTCAAAGTATATGAGAGCCCGGCCCCGGCGGTGAGTCCTTGCTCGCTGTCCCTGAGAAAGAGGGCTTTGTAGCCCAGCCTCAGAAAGAAGAGATCGTATCATAAATCATAAAGGGGTCAAGTCTACGTTTGACTCTTTTTCTTATCATAAAGGGGTCAAG
>JBHIER010000353.1:0-3980 GCA_046760705.1 bacterium | reverse complement strand
GCTATTGGGTGAAGCTCTACCCGGAGGCGGCTGAGACCACCCTGGTCTATCCCTGCGGTGCCGGTGACTGTCCAGGTGGTTTGGTCAAGGCCGGGGGATTTGGTGATTCTGCCTTTACCTTTATTCCCACCCCAACGTGGGTGGACTTCTACGGCCAGGTAATCGTAGATGGAGCGCCGGCCAGGGTGGGTGATGTGGTCACAGTGTACGATTCCGATGGGATTCAATGCGGTGGGATGGTGATCCATACCGAGGGTTGGTACGGTCTGGTGCCGGTCTACGGGGATGATGAGACCACTCCGGATGTTGATGAGGGGGCGAAGGTGGGTGATAGGTTGACATTCTATATCAATGGCCAGAGGGCTCACAACACCAACGAGGTTGAGCCGATGTGGGTAGGAGACGGTGAGATGGTACAGGTTGATCTGGCGGTTTCTCAGTTGTCAATGGATACTGAAAGCCGGCTGCCCTTTCCCACAGAGTACGGTCTCTCTCAGAACTATCCCAATCCCTTTAATCCAGTGACCCACATCCGCTACCAGATACCCATCCGGGGACGAGGGACGAGAGACGAGGGACGACCCCCGACGATCGTCTGGCTCAAAGTCTACAATCTCCTCGGCCAGGAGGTGCGGACACTGGTGGATGAAACCACGGAAGCTGGATACTATACGGTCACGTGGGATGGAAAGGATGCCTATGGCAACGATGTGGCCAGCGGGGTCTATTTCTACCGGCTGTCAGTGGCCAGTGGTCGGTGGTCGGAGGCAAAACGCATGGTGTTGTTGAGGTAGCGGACGCTGTCTGTTGTAGAACAAGCACGGGCTCTCTGGGTAAGAGAAGGTGCTGCTTGAATCGTAGGGGCCGACCTCTGTGTCGGCCCGTTTTTTTGGGCGGACCCCTTAGGATAGAATATCCAACCGGGCGCCACGCCCTGCCCACGGTGCTAATAGATGTAGGAACAGGATTTATTCCTGTCCGGGTGCATAAAAAGTCGCGGAATGGAATCCGCGGCTACGATTCGGAGTTACCCGTTTCTGATTATTGGCCATTGTCCTCGACCCTGGGAAGCCTTTATTATCTTCTCTGTGGCTGCACTTTTCCCTTGACATGACTGCGATCTCCTCTTAGGTTTTGAAACCTTTTGCTCGGGCACAAGACGAGGGCTGGAGGACCCATTTTGAGAGTTATTGATAGACCGTTGACAAAGCGCGTTCTGCTGTTGGCCTATCCGGCCATGGTGAGCATGCTGTCACACACCCTGCTGAGCCTGGTGGACACGGCCATGGTGGGCAGGTTGGGGGCCGAGTCTCTGGCCGCTGTGGGCATCGGGGCCATGGTTATGTACGTGGTCATGAGCGGTTTCTTCGCCATCGATTCCGGATCGAGGGCCATTGTGGCCCGATACTTTGGTGCTGGGAAGTTTTCAAACTGCGGGCAGATCTTTCAACAGGCCCTCATCCTGTCGGTTCTTTTTGGGGCAGCCATTACGGCCGCCGGCTGCTTCTTCTCAGAAGATATGTATCGCCTCATAAGGGCGGAGCCTGGGGTGACGTCTCTGGGGGGTGAATACCTGCGCCTCCGTCTCTTTGGGGCCGCTTTCATCTTCGCCGCCTTCGCCTTTAACGGTCTCTTCACCGGGCTGGGTGACACGAAGACACCGATGGTGGTTATGGTTGTGGCCAATTCTCTCAATGTGGCCCTCAACTATACCCTCATTTTTGGCAAACTGGGATTTCCGGCCATGGGGGTGAAGGGCGCAGCCCTGGCCACCGTCATCGCCCGAGTTTCAGGGTTTTCGATCTACCTCGCTGTGACGCTGTCGAAAAAGTCTTTGAGAAGGTTTAGCCCGTATGGATCCTTTTCCCTTCACCGGGAGAGGATGAAGCAATTGATTCGGGTTGCCTCTCCGACCTCCTTCGAACAGGTCCTGGAAGCGGCTGGATTTCTCGCCTTCACTGTGATCGTCACCCAGTTGGGAACTGTCCCTCTGGCCGCTCACAACATTGGTTTGAACATCACTATGCTCTCATTCATGCCTGCCTTCGGCTTCGGAGTGGCCGCCTCCACCTTAGTGGGCCAGAGTTTGGGAGCGAAGCGCTTCGGGGAGGCGGAACACAGCGGCTGGACAGCGGCCACTTTGGGGGTGCTCTTCATGAGCTTCATGGGGCTCGTCTTCTTTTTTCTGCCGAAATACTTGATGATGATCTTCACCAATGACAGGGAGGTGATCCGCCAGGGCGTGACCATTCTGAAAATTTTGGCCTTCTTTCAACCCTTCGATGGCCTGGGCATGATCTTAGGGCTGGCTCTGCGGGGGGCGGCGGATACGAGGTGGGTGATGGCCTGCAATCTGGCCATCACGTGGCTGCTCTTTGTGCCGGGCTCCTATCTTTTGGCGTTGCCTCTGGGATTTCGATTGAACGGATCGTGGTGGGCTCTGGGTCTTCTCCTCTTTGCCAGCGGCACGGCTATGGCCTGGCGGTTCCGCAACGGCAAATGGAAGAAGATCAAGATTTGAAGGACCCCCTTCGGTCGATGTGTTCGAGGCATCGGGTCTGAAGAAAAGTCTCGGTCTGACTTTGACGTGCCCACTTTTGGCCTTGACAAAATTTGTGAGACATCTTATATTAGTCATGGATGTTAGGAACTGATATCGGTGCTTCGTATTCCAGACGAGAGAAGGTTATGGTACGCTTTCCCTGAAGAGCCCAATCTGTTGAACGAAGAGTTGGGCTCTTCGTCGTATGGCCCGAGGCTCAGAAATAATGGAAGGTAGCATTTCTGAAGACAAAATTTGTCTGGAACGGACTAAGGAGTTGGTCCTTCTCCTTCATAAGACCTTCAACACCATGCGGATATTTCCTCCTGACCACCCCTCCTGGCGAAAGTTTCAAAAGGATTTGGCGGACACATTCGAAGCGTACCTTGATATGTACGGGGAACTCGCGCTCAAGATAGAGGAGTCCCAACTGTTCTCCCAGGGGTCGGTGATCTATGAGGAGAAGATGAAGCGGCACAGTTTGACCTTCATGCTTCACATCGATGGGGTGCGGGAGATCGTTTTCGAGGCGGGGCTGGCATCCGAGGAGCTCCAAGGGTTTATCGACACTTTGATCGAGAATTCGAGACTGCCTGAGGAGGAGAGGGATATCGTCTGTCTGCTCTGGGAGAGGAATTTTCCTCACATCCACTACTTTACCGTCGAAGACCTTCCCGATCCGGAGACGGCGGCCCTCATGTCTGAGCTGATGAAGGGGGCTAAAGCTGACCAAGAGCTCCCCCCCAAGCTTGCTCTCACCTCTCAGGATCAAGGGAGGTACGAGCGCGGAAAGATTGCTTCATTGGAAAAAATGTCCCGGGTGGCCTATTTGGCTCAGTGGAGGGAACGATTTGAACAGCCCGAAAGCGAGATGACGTTTGCATTTGACGATCAGAGGGAGACCAACGAGTTGTTGGAACTTGTAGAGAAAGAGTCGGCCTTCGATCCGAATCGAGAGATGGCTCACTTCCTTCTGGAAATTCTCCACAAGGAGGGGATGAGCGAAAAGCACGGCCATTATGTTCGCCTCTCGGACAACTTCCTGGAAAAACTTCTCTCCCTAGCTGAATTCGCTGTGGCCGGCCAGTTTCTGAGGGGTTTGATGGAGCTGGCCGAAGCGCTCAGGCCCCAATCGCCTGAACAGGCTGAACGTATTGATGGTCCCGTGAGAAGGATGAGCAGTCGGGAGAAGATTGAGGGGCTGGAGAGGGTGATCAATGAGGGGTTGCCGTTTGATCCAGAGGATCTTTACCAATTCCTTCTCTTGCTGGAGCCAAGGGCCATCGACCCGCTCTGCGACCTCCTCGGTCGGATCGGGAGTCCACAGATGAGAAGCTGCATCTTCAAGGGGCTGGAACGATTGGCCCGGGAACATCAACACATTTTGGCCCAAAAGGTGAGAGACGCGCCCCCGGGAGTGGCCCGAGGGCTTCTGACC
>JBHIER010000352.1:0-3987 GCA_046760705.1 bacterium | reverse complement strand
CCTGCTCATAATCACCTTTGAAAGGCAACTGCCCGGTGACCATCTCGTACAGCATTACTCCGAAAGACCAGATATCAGTACGCTGGTCTACACCAGCGCCACGCGCCTGTTCAGGCGACATGTAGGCTATCGTTCCCATCGTTGTGCCGGTTTTGGTGATCATGGTCCGGCCAGATAACTTAGCCAGACCAAAGTCCACGATTTTAACCGAATCGTCTTTAGTGATGAGGATGTTGGCTGGCTTGATGTCGCGGTGGATGATGCCTCTCTCGTGCGCCTTGACTAACCCCTGGGCTGTCTGGATGGCAATATCGAGAGCCTGGTCCAGCGGCAGCGGCCCGCCCTCGATCTTCTCTTTGAGCGACTCACCCTCGTAGCAGGCCATCGCAATAAACATCTGTCCCCCTGGTTCCCCGGGGCCAGGCTTGGTCTCGTCGATTTCGTAGATGGTGCAGATGTTGGGATGGTCCAGCGCCGAGGCCGCCTTGGCCTCGTGGATGAAGCGCTGCTTGCCTTCTTCATCCTGACTCAAGTGCGGCGACAGGAATTTGAGCGCGACGAAGCGGTCGAGTTTGGTATCCTGTGCTTTATAGACAGTGCCCATCCCGCCGGCGCCGAGCTCTTCTATAATTTTGTAATGAGAGATAGTCTTCCCAATCATACTTTTTCCCATTAGGCCATCAGACCACAATTCTTGAGTAATTTTTCAAAGCGCGGATCCTTTGCCTTCCCCTTCTCGGGACCAATTCCATACCAGCACAACCAGGGATCATGATCCTCAACCGCCTTTTTCAGCCAGCGATAGGCTTCTTCGATTTCATCAAGACTTATGTAGACCCACACTAAAAAGGTCGGTGCAATGTACTTTTGCTTGGTCCTTGAAAGCAACTCTTCTGATTGTTTTGTCGCTTCTTTCTTTCGACTGGCAAACGAATAGGCAACCGCCAGAAAAGCGGTGGCAACCGAGGCTCCGCCGGACAATCTTACGGCTTCTTCAGCGGCAGCGATCGCCTCCTCATACTCATTAACATGAATATAGACGATGGTCAAAATAAAATAGGCCTGCCAGTGGCCCGGATCTTGGGTGATAATTTGCTGTAATTGCTGGATAGCTTCTTCGTGATGGCCAGCGTAATTGAATATCATTGCCGCCCAGGAATTCACCAAACTTGAAAGGGGATCAAGTCTTTGCGCCTGCCGTGCATGAAAGACGGCTTTCTCAAACTGCTTCCGAGTAGACAGGACAATCCCGTAGTTCAATTGACCTAAGGCATTGGTGGGCTCCAATTCGAGTGTTTTTTCGAATTCATTTTCTGCCATCTGCCAGTTCCGGTCATGTGTCCAATATAGCACTGCCAGACAGTTATGGGCATCGGAAATGTTATTGTCAATTTTCAGGGCTTCAAGCGCCAGCTCCCGGGACTTAGAAAATGCTTCGCCAGGATGCGTGTCCCCCCAGAACGCCAAACTCTGATACCATATGGAAAGCCCCACATAGGCAGGTGCATATTTAGGGTCAATCTCGATGGCTTTTTGATAACACTCAAAGCTCTTCTGCCATCCTTCGGCGCTCAGACTGTTCCAGTAATAGCGGCCTTTTAAGAATAGACTATAAGCTTCCAGATTATCCGTATAGCGTTTCACCAGTTTTACTTCTTTTCCTCCCAGAAGCTTGACTTTGAGATTTTCGATAATGGCCTGAGAGATTTCATCCTGAATCGCAAATATATCCTCTAGATCCCGGTCATAGCGTTCCGACCACAAATGGTAACCGTCGGCTACGTTGATGAGCTGCGCCGTCACCCGAATTCGCTTCCCCGCTTTGCGGACGCTGCCTTCCAGCAGCGTCTTCACGCTTAGCTTTTTACCGATCTCCCGGATATCAACTTCTTTGCCCTTGAATGAGAAAGCTGAGGTCCGGGCAACAACTCGTAAGTCTTCAATCCTTGTCAGTGCATTGATAAGCTCTTCTGCGATGCCATCGCAAAAATATTCCTGATCTTTTTGTGGACTCAAGTCGAGGAAGGGAAGTACGGCAATGGAAGGCAGAGGCTCATCTGTCTCCTCGAATGCGGCTTCTCTCTTAGCCTCGAGAATTTTTTTTATGGATTTAAGCTCAACCAGCAGCTCTCCCATATTTTTATACCGATCGTCGGGTTGCTTACTCAAGGCTTTCTGGATGAGTTGTTGAAATTCTCCCCGAATATCGTTTTCAAGATCTGCCATCGGTTCAGGGTCATCATACAGAATAGAATAAAATGCAGCCTGTTCAGTGCCCCCTTTAAAAGGGAATTTTCCAGTAAGCATCTCGTAGAGGACAACTCCCAGTGCCCAGATGTCGGTGCGGAGATCGACTGTTTCGCCTCGAGCCTGCTCAGGTGACATATAGGCCGCAGTGCCCATGACAGCGGCAGTTCGGGTCAGGCCAGCGCTCCAGACGAGCTTGGCCAGCCCAAAATCCATGATTCTGGCCTGGCCTCGCCCGGTGAGCATAATGTTAGCCGGCTTGATATCCCTGTGTACAATTCCTCTCTCGTGAGCCTCCTGCAAGCCCTCTGCCACCTGGATGACGATATCCACAGCCTGTTCAACCTCCAAAGGTCCCTGATGAATCTTCTCCTTCAGGGTCTGGCCCTCAATGTAGGCCATGGCGATGAAGGTTCGATCCTCAGCCTCATCAATCTCATGGATCGTACAGATGTTGGGATGGTCGAGCGCTGCAGCAGCCTGGGCTTCCTGGATAAATCGTCTCCTGGCATCAGGATCGTGAGTCGTTTCCTTGGGCAAAAATTTCAGAGCCACAGTCCGTTTAAGTCTTGTGTCTTCGGCCTTGTAGACCACGCCTATCCCGCTGCGGCCAAGCTCCTCTAAGATTTTATAGTGAGAAATGGTTTTGCCGATCATATTAGATCTTCCCAATTATTCAAACTTAACCGGCCCCAAGGTCTCATCCAACCACTGATTGAGAACCGGGACTCTTTGCTCCAATGGTGGAGTGTGTCCGCCTTCAACCAAAGCAAGTTTTTTTGGTTCACGCATCAAATTATAAAAGGGTCTTGCATGCGTTTCAAAGGGAAAAGTTTCATCGTATTTACCGTTTAGCAGAAGTTTGGGCGGCTTGATGTAAGGAAGAAAGTTTATCGGATTCGCCCCGGGAAGTTTTTGCTCGTCGGATTTCTCAAGGCCGCCGCCTATAAAAACCACCGTACGGTAACGGATCTCGACCGCTGCGGACATAAGTGCGCAGTGCGCACCCCAGCTCACACCAACGTAGGCCAGTTTGCCCATGTCGATATCATCACGGGTGGCGAGATAATCCAGCCCCAGGCTGAATTCTGTCGCATATTTGACGGTTTCTTCACGATACCTTACCGTGTTTATCTCTGGCTCAAGATAATTCGACCCCCATTCCCTTTCCACAGCTCCTTTCGGCACCACTGCCAGTACGGCTCTGCCCGTCTTGATGTGCGGTGCAAATATATACTCAGTAGTTTCAGCAATATTGACGCCATAAAAGACGCCGCTGTGCGGAATAAAGTTAATACATTGGAAGGGCTTTTTTGCTCGTTTTGGCAGATACATATATGCAATAACACGATCGTCGTGGACGCCTCTGAATGTAATTTTTAATCTGGTCCAGTCTGGCGTCTCTCTTGTTTCAACTACCTCAACATCCGGTGGTATTCTATCATATTTGTACAGACTTAAGAAGCGTTTGAAGGTCTCTTCATCAACAGGGTGATAGGTCGGGGTTCGTTCATCGAGATTCAACTTCATTGCGCCCTGGTTACCCTTCGCATTTGGAGAATTGCGAACGCAGCGGAACCCGAGCGAACTCGAGGCATAAAAACCTGAATAGATGCCATAGTCTGCAAATAAGTACACCGGATCCTCCCAGGAACCGCCGGCCGTGGCATATCCAGCGGCGATTTCGTTGAGACACCATTCTTTGACATTGGAAATATAAAATATAAGATAACATGATGA
>JBHIER010000351.1:0-4015 GCA_046760705.1 bacterium | reverse complement strand
CCAAATTTGACCCCCATGCTCTTCAATGATCTTCTTGGTGATATGGAGCCCGGCTCCAGTCCCTTCGTAGTCCTCCCTCTTCCCTAAGCGCTGAAACATCCCGAATATCTTCTCATGATACTTCTCCTCAATACCCATTCCGTTATCTCTGACACAAAACCGATGGCCACCGGCTACGCTCTCATAGCCTATTTCGATTTTGGGCTCTTTCTTATCCATAAACTTTGCGGCATTGCTCAATAGATTCCCGAAGACCTCCACCATCTTGACCCTATCACAGAAGATATTGGGAAGGTTTTCGGCCACAATTAACGAGACATTTTTCTCTTTAAGTTTGTGTTCAACCCGCTCTAGGGCTTCCTCGATTATCTCCCCGGCGGCCACGGCTTGATAGGGGTTTTTAATTCTGGTGATTCTGGAGAGGGCCAGCAGATCGTCGATCAATTTCTTCATCTGGCCGGCGCTTTTCCTGATGGCCACTAAATAGTCTTTCCCTTCCTCGTCCAGCTTGTCCAAGTAATCCTCCAGGACAAATTGGCTGAAAGAGTCGATACCCCTTAACGGTTCTTTCAAGTCATGAGAAACAATGTAGGTAAAATCCTCCAATTCTTTATTCACGATCTCCAATTGAGAGGCATACTCTTTAAGTCTCCCTTCCGCCTGCTTGCGCTCGGTGATGTCTGTATAAACGGCCACAACCCCCTGCAGCTCATCACCAACTCGGATCGGAGAACCGGCCACAATGACGTTTACGGGCGTGCCGTCCTTTCGGTAGCGAACGGTTTCCAGGGGAAGTACTTTCTCCCCAGACATCACCTGTTTGGATAAGACCCTGGCCTCATCCATCACATCCGGATTGGTAATCAAATCGTCAATACTCTTCCCAATCACCTCATTGGGGATGTATCCGAAAAGCCGCTCGGCTCCAGGGTTCCACTCAATGATTCGATGGGAGCCGTCAAGGGTTACGATGGCGTCCGGGGCGTTATGGAGTACAGATTCGAGGTACTTTTGCCGTTTTTCAATCTCCTCCTCAGCCCGCTTGCGCTCAGTAATATCTTGCAGTGCGGACCGAATACCGGTTATCCGACCATCTCCCTCAACAATCAACCGCTCCTCAATAGAAACGTCTATCTCCCTTCCATCCTGGCACACATACTTTCCTTCAAATCCCTCCAGGGGACGCTGCTGTGCAACTTTCTCCTGTATGGCTCTTTTCGCCAGCTCCCGCTGGCCCGGAACAAGGAAGTCCCACACAGGTCTGCCGATCATCTCCTGGATAGTATACCCTAAAAGGTCGGCTTCGGTCTGATTGACCCGAACGATCTTTCCCTCCCGGTCAATCTCATGATATCCCACAGGAGCTTCATCATACAACTGCCGATACCTCTCCTCCGACAGTCTCAACTCGTTTGTCCTCTCCTCCACCTTCTTCTCTAATCCCTGTTTCAATCCTTCAATGGTCTTGTACGCTTCAGCCAATTCCTCCACCCGGCTTTCCAGTTGATTCAGATATTTCTCTTTCTGATCGATATTCAGTCTCAAATCCTCGGCCATCCGGTTAAATGAAGCAGCCAGCCGTCCTATTTCATCTTTTGACCGCACCACAATTTTCTGTTTCAGATCTCCGGCGGCAATTCTTCTGGTGGCCGTCTCCAGATAGTTCAGTGGTTTCGTTATCCTGGACGATAGATAAACAGCAACGAGGATTCCAAAGCTCATGAAGACAACCGTCATCAATCCCATATTTATCTTCATCTCCGTGATGAGTCCTTCCAATCGGTTGTACGAGAAGATATATCTGACAGACAGACTGTGCATACCCCCTTCCATCACATAGGGATAGAGAACTTCCAACACCTTTTCGCCTTCAATAGTATTTTCATAAACTTGGGGAGTTATCTCTTTGAGCAACCCCAGCACCTTCGGTTCCTCTAATCTTCTCTCCCCATATCTCAGATCATATTTTTCGCCGGCTCGCATCTCCTGGGTGTCAGCCAAAATTCGCCCCTTGACATCGACAATCTCTATTTCAGAGATGTGGTGGTTGAGCTTATAATAGTCTTTAAAAGTTTCAGAAAATTTGTAGAAACCCGTCTCATAATACATATCATAGTTTTTGCAAATGGGTGCCGCGGTCAATTTGGCGAAGCTGATGCTGGTCTGCTTCAAATCTGCCCGCAACTGGCGCTCTTTATCTCTAATCAATACGGCCGCATTTACAGTCAAAATGATGACGATCAGCACTGAAATGGTAACCACAAATTTGGCTTTTAGACTTTTCATCTTTCCGCTCTCTCGCTCTTCATTTCATCCTAATTTCATACGCTCTGATTCTGTTGTCCAACCTGGGTTCAAAGACCACATCCTGTGAAATCCCATAAAGATCAACCTGACAGTGCAGCGGCACCCAGACCACATCTTCGGTTCCCATCTCCTGAGCTCTTTGCAAGAGGCTGAGCCTTTTATCGGGATTGATAGTGGCAGAGATTTGCTCGATCAGTTGGTCCAGTTCCCGGTTGCTGTATCCTCCCGCATTATATTTCCCGTATCCCTTCGAGAGATCGGGGGTGTGAATACAGTCTTCGAAAACCGAGCTGGCCTCTCCATAGTCGCAGGCCCACCCAACAAGAAAGAAGGAATACTCCCCATCGATCCAATTGGGGAAGAACTCCTCTTTGGGTAAGGCCTGGAGTTTAGCCCGGACGCCAATTCTGTTCAGATCGTTGACTACGGCTTGACCGATCTCTTCGTCCTTGACATAGCGGTTGTTGGTGCAGTGCAATGTCAGTTCAAAACCGTCCTCACAGCCGGCTTCCTTCAAAAGCTGACGCGCTCTCGCAGGGTCGTAGGGCAACCGCTTTACCTCAGGATTGTAGCCGAAAACGTAGGGCGATGAGAATTGACTGGCGGGCAAGGCGAAGCCTTCCATAATGTTCTCGATAATGTTCTCTTCGTCAATGGCGTAATAGATCGCTTTTCTGACCCGTAGATCTTTCAAAGGATTGCGGTCCAAATTTACAAAGGGGGTTACTTCCCTCTTTCGGTCAAAAGCCAGATAAATAACCCTCAAGCTGTTTTTCACGACTAACCTTGCGTTTCTTTGGCTTCTAATCTTTTCAGCCTCTTCGACCGGGACATCCAAAATTATATCCGCCTTCCCACTTAATAGGGCATTCAATCGTTCTTCATCGTCAGTAATAGATTTGAAGAGGAGGTTTTCAACAGGCGATTTCCCCCGCCAATACTGGTCAAAGGCCACCATTTTTGTGTGTTTGCCTCTTTTCCATTCGACAAATTCAAAAGGGCCCGTGCCCATGGGATGGGTTGAGAGATACCGATCTCCTTTCTCCTTCGCATACTTCTCCGAAAGGATAAAAACATCTGCAATCTTATAGGGCAGGATGCCACACGGTCTCTCTGTCTTTATCTCCACGGTGTAGTCATCGATCACCTTTACCGATTCCATCGAAGCCACATTTCCTGACATTTGGGATCGGGGATGATTTTTGGCCCTATCCAGGCTGAATTTGACATCGCTGGCTTTGAGCTCTGTGCCGTTGTGGAATTTCACCCCTTTTCTGAGATAGAAAATCCAGGTCAACTCATCCGGGTTTATCCAGGACTTGGCCAAAGAGCTCCGGTAATCGATCTTTAAATTTTTGTCCAGACTCACCAATCCCTCAAACATATTCCCATTGACCGACAGCGTCACGTTTTCGTTGTACATATGAGGGTCCAGGTCTAAGGCATCGGATGCCTGAACTACGATCAGACTCTCCTTCACTTTCTCCTGAATGGGAGACTCTTTCTCTTCCCTGCAGCCACTCAGATTCAAGCTGACGATCAACGCCATCAATAATTTTAACACCCGCCTAAACAACGTATCCAATCTCCCCTTAGCTGTAGTCTAAGGCTTTATGCCCGCAGCCGATACGCCCATAAAGGGCTACACTACAATGTTATGTTATAGGTCTGTAGTGTAGGGCTTTATGCCCGTAATTACGCCCACCAG
>JBHIER010000350.1:0-4045 GCA_046760705.1 bacterium | reverse complement strand
CTCTCGTCACATTCGCTACCGCTTGCGCAGATTGCGCTCGATGGTGGCAGCGCAGTTGGCACAGGTCATGCCCGTGATAGACAGGGTTACCCGCCTTGTACCTCTGGATCTCTGCATCTATGCATCCTCGAATCCCTCGGCCAGGGGGTAGCCAATCTCGGCCAGGGTGGCTTTGATGGCCTCCAGAGTCTCCGGGGCATCGAACTCCACAGTGATCTCCCTGGCCTCCACGCTGCCTTCCACGCTCTTCATCGTAATCGCTATGGAAAGCGCGGCTGCGACTAGCCCATAGAAGGGATGGGAGGGGATAAGAGGGCTCAAGAAGGGAGAGGAGGGCTGACAGGGACCGGAAGCAAAAAATAAGCAGCCATTGCTCGTGTGGGGGTTGCACTCCCACTCGCAGAGCCCGGAAATTCTTGGTGGCAACGGTTCCCTATGGCGCAATCCTCAAACAAGTCATGTTGAAACAAAGGTGGATGCATGCCATAATTACTGTGATAGGTGGTGTGAACGATGTGAGTTTACGTCGCGCTGTATGAATTTTGAATTGAGTGAGGCCCAATTCTCCGATCCGCAAGCACGGGACATAAGCAACGAGGCTTTCTGGCAAAGTCTCGAGGAGACGTTTCAGGCCACGCTTGATCTGTTGAAAGAGATCGCAGAGAGCGAGGGCATTGACCTCGATTCTCTCGATCTTGAGGCTGCGGCGAAGGAAGAGAGACTGAAGAACGAGACCGCTGAGAACCATGAATGCTGCCGTGCGGCGAAGGTTTACGGAGAAATGGTCAATAGGTGGTTCGATTCCGCAGAAGAGCTCTTTGAGAAAAAGGGAGATGAAGTTGCCTTGAAAGCCAGGCTCGAACTGCCGGAGCCGGACCCTGGTGCAGAGGCTGCCGGCCTCAAAGATGCAGTGGAGATCATCCGGTGGTATCAGCATCAGATTTATGTCAAACTGATGAGAACAGTCCAAGGAGAATTGGAAGACCACCCAAAGATTCTGGCCGAATTCGCCAAAGATTCGGACGGTTTAGCAAAAGTCGCATTGATTGCCATGGACCGTCCCATCGCCGCCTGGGGAGAGATGCGGAGCTACTTCCCTGAACGAGAGGACGACATTCTCGATCTGCTTGTCCATCTTGACCGACTCCGCCGGAAAACCGAGACCGAATTCCCAGAGGCAAGAGCATTTGTGCACCCTGCATTCGATGAAGCTTAGGTTTGCGGCGCGCAGTTGAATAATAGCAGGCGATTGTGATATGGCAAAACCAAAATTTGAGGATCATAATTTCGATCAATAGCATGACTGGGGGACAATTTGGTGCTTATGGCTATTTGAATTATCTGAAGAATAACATATGTGCTGAGGCGTTCGGTGATTCTGATAGGTTCATAGTGGAAACCAAAGATGGAAGGAAGGACATTGTTTCACTGAGTCAATTTAGATCATCAAGGAAGACGATACATTTCGAGTAAAAGTCCATGTTGCATCATCCACATTATGTTTTTTTGCAATTTCCTTCACGATCTCTACCTCGTTGCTTGGGGCAGTTATGCAGAATCCGATACCCATATTGAATACACTGTACATTTCACTATCACTAACACGGCCGAACCTCTGTATCAAATCGAACATAGGTTCAGGCTCTGGGAGGTGATCTATATTATTACATCGTAAAAGTTTGCTTTTTTAGCAAGCTTTTTTCATGTGCCGCCATTGCAATTGCCAAGAGAAGCCCGGATGGTGACGTCGATAAAAGACGAATAACGTCACCGAAAGACGAAATGGGCCCCGTTAGATATGAAGTTATCTCACGGGGCGGGTATCGTAACCCTAACCCAAAAACGTTTTTGATTGTGGCTTTGGCGCGCTAAGGTGTCATATTTGTTCATCATTTGCGCAACCAGGATCTTAGTGCCTCCACCATCCGTAGACAAAGCAAGCCCCACTGAGCCTCCAATATAAATGACGTTTGCAAAATAGTCGATGTCTAATAGTGGCGCCCCTTTACCCTTTGGAAAATCAAAACTTTTCCCTATCCACTTAAAGAATAATGTCAGAGCTTCTTCCTGTTTGTCTGTATCCACCCCAGCCTGAGCATATGCGGAAATAGTAGAGTCTGTCTTAGCCATGTGTTAACTTCTTACCTCCACCTCAGAAAGCGAATGGCTTAGTGTTACATGAATGCCAACATGCTTTAGGCCGCGCTCGACCCGGATTGAACCCTCTCCAATCCGCCGCCTTCGCGAGCATCGGCCCTTCTGAGAAGTATAGCGAAAACGAGGCCGAAGAGACCGAGACTGGCAAACATGATCATGCTGCTGGTGTAGGTCTTTGTGACGTCGCGCAGCAGGCCGTTTAAGTATGGAAACAGCCCGAGCCCAATGTTTTGGATAGCCGTCATGAGTCCAAAGGCAGTACCCACCCTCTCCTTGCGCACAATGAGAGGGACTGAGGGCCACATGGCTGCTGGTACAAGCACGAATGCGGCTCCAAGCGTAATCATCGGGTAGACCGGATAGATCTTGGTGACGCCCATGAGCAAGTGGCTGGGAATCATGAGGAGCGAACCAATAATCATCAGGGTGGCCCTTTTTCCGATTTTATCGACCAGCCGACCGGCGAAGGGGGCCAGGACCATGGAAGCAAAGATGATGATGGAGGAAATGCCCCCGGCTGTGCTGAACATGTGAAGAAAGTTGTTGAAGATTTGATAGAGGAACCCACCGGTCGTTTCGGCAACCCGGGCAATACCCCATTTATCCACAAAAAAGTCGGTGGAAAGGGCTGTGAACGGGAAGATGGCTGAGTAGAAAGTCACACACAGCAGAACCACATACCAGTATGATGGGGTGAAATCTTTAATATCCTTGAAGACGATCTTCTCTTCGGGCCCTTCGTCTTTCAATTTCAGCAAACGTTCGCCCCGGCGATCCAGAAGAATGTAAATGGCATTGGCCACAAGGGAGACGGCACAGAAGAGAACAGCCGCAAAGAGCGCGTAACGGTAACTCCCGAAATGGTCGGCTATCAATTCACCTGTGTTGAAGGTGAACATGGTCCCTAAGCGGCTCACAGTGAGAGCGATACCAAAAGCGAGCGCCAGCTCTTTACCCTTGAACCAGCGGGCCAGAATGGCGCTCTGGGCAACAATGAGGGGCTCGGAACCGGCACCGAAAATGAACCGTCCAGCAAAGAAAAGGGGAATACTTCCGCCAAGCCAGACCAGAACCTGACCTCCAAAAACGAGCAGCGAAAAGAGAAAGCTGGCTTTGCGGGTTCCCAGCCGATCGATGAGTATCCCCCCGATCAATACCGTCAGAATAGCGGCAATACTGTACATGGTGTACGATGCACCCACCATCCCACGCGCTCCCAGTTCCTCTTGCAGTGTAGGTGCAATTGCCCCGACGACGTCGTAAGCGAAATAGCTGCCGAAGGGAAGGAATGCAACGAAAGCCAGAATAGTAAAGCGATACAGGGCTTTTGCTGGATGAAAAACCCCAACCGGTTCATTGATCGTTGTCGTCATGCGGTCATATCCTTTCCGAATGAAGATCCGAATGTACTCAGGATTGAATGATAAAAGGTTGTGTCCAGCTTGCAGTTCTGGATCGCTGGCTCAGAATTGCTGAAATATACGACCAGTTCCGGCCAAATCAAAAGAAAAAATAGACTCGAGCCCCACCCTTTCATTCTTTGTCATTTCGACCTCGCTTCGGAATCTCCGTTTATCTCCTTCCAAGAGATTCTGACCTTCGTCAGAATGACAGGGGGGTGTTGTCATTCCGAACCTTGCCCTGAAATCGTAGATCCTGAATCAAGTTCAGGACCTGGTTCAGGGTCAAATTCAGGATCTCCGATTTCGGAATCTCCTGGTCAGAACAACGAGATTCCGGCATAAAAACACGTCGGAATGACAAATTTGAGCATTTTCGGAAAGACACTAAAGAGAATAGGGTTGACGCGGGTGGGAGTCCAACTCCCACCCGAGCATAGGCTGCCCATCCCGTCCAAATCAAAAGGAAAAATCGGAATCGCATCACA
>JBHIER010000349.1:0-4048 GCA_046760705.1 bacterium | reverse complement strand
AAACCCACGTCGTAAGAGAGGCAGATCAAGGCATCGGTGGAATTGCACAATCCGTCAGTATTGATGTCACCGCAAAACCAAGGGGGACGAATGTGAAAGATGCAACTATCAACAGCAAGATACGGCAGCAGGTCTTTAAAGGTCATGGCCGCAGCCATCGCAGAAAACTCCAGATCCAGAATAGGATAATTGCTTGGCTCACCAACCACATGGAAGGTTACATTGATGACATTGACCTCATTCCCGGCCCCGGATGGGTTGGCATCAGCAAATTCTAAATGACCACTAGCCGTGCTGTCCTCATTAACAGTTGGATTTTCAAAGGCAGGTGTCGTTCCGCCAGAATAACCCACATAATCGACCAATGTGGTATCCCAAACCAACCTCGCCGTATAGCTGCCTAGAAGCTCCGGGGGACAGCCAGAGACATCAATGTTGACGGGCACAATGAATTCTCTGCTTTGACATACTTCCTCGGGACATTCCACCCAGGCTGTTACGGAACAACACTGCGACGTGTGAATTACGGAAATATTGTCGCTGCAGGGACAGGCAACGTAAACATATTCTCCGTCTGATGAAATGGTCAACCTCCTTGGGCATGCTCCCACAGGAACGACACATATAACAGTTCTTGACGCCGTTGAGATCGCCGACACGGTGTTGTCATTCCCATTTGTCACATAGGCGTATGCTCCATCAGGAGTGATCTTCACATCGGTCGGACATGAACCCACTGGTATCGCATCTTCAACCGCATCGGTTAAGACCGAAACTACCCAGACCGTATCTGCAACACAATCCCCAGCAACGTAAACATACTCTCCATCAGGTGTGATATCGAGGCCTTCCCCACTAACGGGTATGACTGCTACACAGCTATCCGTCACGGTAGAGATCTTGTACAGACCGCTTCCGGGATTGGGCCCACCAGTTCTTGCAGTCACATATACCCATTGCCCTTCTGGAGTTATGGCTACATCCATTCCGCCGTGATAGTCAGCACCTGGGCATTGCTGAGGATATATCCTCTTGATTTCCTCATTACAGCAACTGGAAAGCACCTGAATATACGAACTCCAGTGACTGGCTATGTAGACCTTTCTACAATCTGGGGTCACGGCCACGCCAGAGGGATCTATACCACCCCTAATATCCCTTTTATTCGCGATGGGAATTTTGGTGGTATAGAGCCCATTCACTGTGTTGGTTACATAAAGGAAATCATTGCAAGGAGTGATCGCCCTCTCTAGAGGATCATAATCAACGAAGACGCTATCTGTGAGCGAATAATCTGAAGTTGAAATTTCGCAGACCACTCCATCACCACCATTGCCACAGGCAACATCGAGGCGTTGGTCATCAGAGGACAATACCAAATCCCTCGGCGATGTCCCACAGGCAGTTATCGAGTCTATACCTGCAGAATGTAATAGCCCAGCCCCTGTTGGATGAAAATTGCCTAATACGCCTAAAGCACATACCAGCAAAGGAATGGATGGCCTCAGGAAACTCCTTGCTTTTTTGGTTAAAGTTTTCACCATAATCCCTCCCTTCGAATAAATATTTTCTTTTCCATATGGTCTCTTGAGGAAAACAATAATTGAAGACGGCGCTGTGGAATTCATTTCGACTTTTCTCATCGTTACTTACCTCCTTCAAAAAGTTCTAAGATTGTCTGTGAATTAAACTGATTTTTCATCACCTCCTTTTTTCAGTTTTCTGGGTTTAGACCGTTAGGTCGGTTTTTGTCAGTTTGGTCGGTTAACAAAAGATGCAAGATCCAAGACACGTGATTTGAGACGTGAGATAAAAACACCAAATGAACGAGCAAAGCGGGAATATCCAAGTCAACTTTCTATGATTGCAAATCCCCTACCAAAGGTGTTGAGTTGAATAGTTAGCTGGTTTGGTGTCTCTTTCTAACCCCCAGTTCTTTGATCTTTCTCGACAAATGGGTCTGTTCCATCTTGAAACTCTCAGCGGCTTTGGTTACGTTCCAATTGTGGGCTAAGAGCCTCTTTTCAATGAGGTCTCTCAGAATTCATCATATTTTGATACCGTTCGTCTGACATTCTACAATCTATCAAAGCAAGTATCGTGCCAAGCTTTCTTCAGTGATTGTTTGTGTCGAATTATCAAGTACTTAGGATCTATTGGATGAAAATCTTTGTCGGCTAACTGTATCTTTTTCCGCACAATCATGGTAGATTTCTGTAGCATTTATGATACGGTTATGACAAGGAGGCTTCTCGACTACGGGGCGGGCCTGTGACTCCGTTTGATATTGACTCACCAGAGAGGTGAGTTGGCCACGTGCCAGGCGGGCTTGGAGAGATTGCGGCTCGGTGCTGTCATAATTGGGGGAACGTCCATTCCGCTCAGCGGTTCGGTCTCTGGATTGCATCCTCCGACTCGATCGGAGGATAGAGTCGGGCAATGATAGTGGGGTGTCGTCATCCGGCTTGACCGGATGATCCAAAGGGTTCGAGGATGCCTCTTTACGCATAATCCGGGCTGAACTTTAGGATGGAAAGCAGTGAAGAACCACTATCGTTCACCTTCACTCATTGGTTGCCCTTCTTTATACCGTATTTTCCGATCAGTCGTGACAGGTGCGTCCTTTCCATCTTGAAACTCGCTGCGGTTTTTGTTACGTTCCAGTTGTGGGCCACCAGCCTCTTCTCAATGAGATCTCTCTCAAATTTCTTTCTGGCTTCGGTCCAGGTGAGGTCGTAATAGAGCGAAACAGACTGCTCTTTCTCCTGAAATTGGTGCACGACATCTTGATCCGTGATCGTGTCTGAATCGGTCAGGATTATCAGCCTCTCGACAAAATTCTTTAGTTCCCTTACGTTCCCAGGCCAATCGTATTCCAAAAGAGCATTGAGGGCTTTTGGGGAGAACTGCTTCAGCCGAATGTTATTGGCCTCACAAAACTGGGCTACGAAATAGTCTGTCAGTTGAGGAATGTCTTCCTTTCTCTTCCTCAACGGCGGGATCTCGATGGCGAAGGCATTGAGCCGATAAAAGAGATCTTCACGAAATTTGCCTTTTTCGATTTCGGCTCTGATGTCTTTGTTTGTGGCCGCAATCAATCGGACGTCAACCTTTTTCGGTTTGGGGTCGCCCACCCGCTCTACCTCGCCTTCCTCCAAAGCCCGCAGCACCTTGGCCTGTGCATTTAGTTCCATATCTCCAATCTCATCTAAAAATAGGGTCCCGGTGTCCGCCTCCTGAAATTTACCCTTTTTATCATTCTTTGCGTCTGTAAACGCACCCTTTTTATGTCCAAAGAGATCGCTCTCCAGGAGTCCAGGAGGGCCGGAAGCACAGTTGTGACAGACGAAGGGCCGGCCGGCCCGTTTGCTGAGATTGTGGATGGCTCTGGCCACCAGCTCCTTGCCGGTCCCACTCTCACCCCGGATGAGGACCGTACTTTCCATAGGGGCAATCCTCTCGATGAGGCGATACACCTCCTTCATGGGCTGACTTGATCCAACCATCCTGTATCGAGCCCGGGCCTCGCGAAGGAGTATCTCCCTTTCCTCTTCAAGTCGCTTCTTCTCCAGAGCGTTCTTGATAGTGATGCACTGGCGCTGAAGATCGGCGTCCTTTTCGAAAAAATCGTATGCACCCAATCGAACAGCCTCAATCGCCATCTTTATCGTACCATAAGCCGAAATCATGATGACAGGCAATTCCGGCTTTATCTTGATCGTTTCCTTTAATACTTCCATTCCCTCTTCATCCTTCGGGAATTTTATGTCCAATAAGACAAGACTCAGGGGCTCTTTCTTTACAATTTCCAGAGTCTTCACTTTGTTTGGAGCCCAGAGCACAGTGTAATCTTGAAATACAGGCAATTCCTTATATATTTTGAACCAATCTTTATCGTCGTCTGCGATCAAAACAACCGGTTTCGAATTGGCCATAACGAAATCCCATAAGCACCACAGTTACGGGCACAAAGCCCTACACTACATTTTCCCTCTTCAATTTCATTTTCACCGGTAAATGAACGGACACCGTTGTCCCAAACCCTTTT
>JBHIER010000348.1:0-4060 GCA_046760705.1 bacterium | reverse complement strand
GCCAGAATCTGCTTTTGGAAGCCGGACACTACCCGCACGAGAGGGAGAAGATCGGTCCAGGCACCCAGGTGATCAGAACCGAGAGAGGTTGGCTGCTCATCTATCATGCTGTTGGTGAAATAGGGGATAATATTTGCAAAGCCTATGGGTTGAGGGAGAAAATTGAAAGAGGATACTCCATATGTGCCGCCCTTTTGGATCTGGACGATCCCAAAAAGGTGCTCTGTCGAACCAGAAATCCGATCTACATTCCTTCAGCCCCTTACGAATTACACGGTAATGATCAGTATCCCGTGGACGTGCCCGCAGTTGTTTTCCCCGTAGGTGCTTTTGTCCGAAAAGAGAAGCTCATCATATATGCTGGAGCTGGCGATAAATACATCATCCTGTTGAGTTGCAACCTTAATAATTTAGTCAATTATTTATGGGAGGGATGTATTCCATAAGGGCACTACAGTATTGGCAATCAAATCTTTGTTTTTTGGCAAGACATTTTTCCTGTCCCGTCATTGCAATTCCCTCAAGAAGTAGGGGATGATGGTGACGGTGACGAAGCCCGCCCGCCTGCTGCGAAGCGGGTAAATGGTACCGTCGATAAGAGACGAATAACGTCACCGAAAGACGAAACGGGTATCGTAACCCTAACCCAAGAACGTTTTTGGTTGCGGCTTCGCCCCGCTAAGAGAGTATCGTTGTCTCCGGCAGGTGGAGAACGGCCAAGTATATGAAGGAGGGATCGATTCGGGAAGGTCTTCTCTATGAGCGTCTCACCAACGGCGCGGTTCGGTGCGGCGTTTGCCTGAGGCGGTGTACCATCCCTTGTGGGCAGCGGGGATGGTGCGGCGCGCGGCTCAATCGGCACGGCCGCCTTTACAGCCTCATCTACGGCCGGGTGGCTGTCCAGCACGTAGCCCCCATCGAGATCAAACCGCTCTTCCACTTCTACCCGGGGAGCCGGGCTTTTTCTCTCGGCTCGCTGGGCTGCAATTTCAAGTGCCCCGGCTGTCAAAACTGGGACATCGCCCATCAGGAGCCGAAAGAGGATGGGAACAGTACACGCTACATCTCGCCGGAGGAGGCGGTGCGCTTAGCCCAAAAATCCGGCTGCCAGGGCCTCTCCTGGACGTACAATGAGCCGACCCTCTGGTTCGAGTATACCCTTGACGGAGCCAGGCTGGCCAAGCGGGCCGGTCTGTACACCAATTATGTGACCAACGGGTACACGACTCCGGAGGCCTTGGATCTCATCGGGCCTTTTCTGGACGGTTACCGGGTGGACATCAAAGGGTTCGGTAATACGACCTACGGGAAGATCGGCCACATCTCAAATTTTGAAGAGCTATTAGTGACCGTCGAACGGGCCAAACACAGATGGAAGATGTGGGTGGAAGTGGTCACCAACGTCATCCCAGGGTACAACGACGATACCGGCCAGCTCACCGAGATCGCCGCCTGGATCGTTCATCGACTGGGGGAGGAGACACCGTGGCACGTCACCCGTTTCGTCCCTCATCTCAACTTGTCCCATCTTCCGCCCACCTCGGTAGAGACCCTGGAACGGGCCAAAGAGATCGGACACGGACAGGGGCTCCGCTTCGTCTATCTGGGAAACGTTCCGGACCATCCGGCCGAAAACACCTATTGCGACAGGTGCGGGCGGCTTCTCATCGAAAGGTATCACTATTCGGTCCTCACATATGTTCTGAAGGATCATGCCTGCCCCCACTGCGGGAGCCAAATCCCCATCATCGGCCGTCTTCACCGTGATGGGTTCCAGGGGGAAGGTCCGTAGTCAGGCACGGAGCGCGAGCGGAGTGCCGTTTCATTGACGCTCCTTCGCGGAGTTTATCCTGAGCCGAAGGGCTTCGTAGCTGGCTCCAAACGAGGAATCGGTTTCTTTTGACAAAGTTCAAACACTTCCCTATATTGACCCTCTAAACAGGAGAAGGTCCATGGCCAGAAAATTCAATCTCGTACGCATTTCCGGTTTTCAGATATCCATCGACTACACCTGGTTCGTCATCTTCGGGCTGGTCACCTGGGGACTGGCGAAAGGCTATTTCCCCAGGGCCTTGCCGGGCATGTCGCCCTCGACTTACTGGGCCATGGGTGTGGTTGCAGCCCTGTTGCTCTTTGCCTCTGTTCTCATTCACGAGCTGAGCCATTCCCTGGTGGCCAGGCGGTACGGGCTGCAGATTCGGGGGATCACCCTTTTTATCTTCGGTGGCCTGGCCGAGATGGCCGAAGAGCCGAAGCAGGCCTCCACGGAGTTAAGGATGGCCGCTGCCGGTCCGATAACCAGTCTGGCCCTTGCGGCCGTTTGCTGGACAGCGGCCTATTTTGTGGGAGCCGTTCTCTCGCCTGCTGTGGGTGCTGTGCTCAGATATGTGGCTTATCTCAACATCATCCTGGCTCTGTTCAACCTCATTCCGGGGTTTCCCCTTGACGGTGGGCGTATGCTCCGGGCCGTCCTGTGGAGAAGGACCGGGAGTTTGAAAAGGGCCACAAACATCGCCAGCCGGGCTGGGAAATGGTTCGCCTATTTCCTGATCGTTCTGGGAATTTTGTCCGTCATTGCCGGAAACATAAGAGGGCTGTGGTACGTGCTCATCGGCATGTTCCTCCACCAGGCGGCTCAGATGAGCTACATCAGAGTGGCCTATAAGGACAACCTTTCCGGTGTGAAAGTGGGCGATTTGATGAGCCGGGATGTGGTGGCCATCGATGGCTCACTGACCCTGGATAGACTTGTTGAGGACTACTTTTTGAAGCATCGGTTTCAGGGCTTTCCCGTCCTGGAGGGGAATCGGGTGAAAGGGTGTGTGACCCTGCAGGATATCAAAGGAATCCCGCGGTCCCAATGGACCACCACCAAAACAGGCGACATTCTGCAACCCCTGAGCGGTTCCCAGTTCCTCTATCCCGAGGGGGATGCGGTCGAGGCCCTGAGCGTGATGCTTCGCACCGGCCAGGGGCGGCTGCCCGTCTTCGCCGGAGAACGTTTGGTCGGCATCATCACCAGAAGGGACATCATGGATCTGCTCCAGATCAAAACCGACTTGGGCGAAGAGTCTCTGATGGGATGCACAGTATGGTTGATCCCCACTCATCCACTCAGGAGAAACTGATCCAACTGGAAAAGGTGGTCAGAGTATGCAAACGGCTGTTGGTGATCACCCACGATAACCCAGACCCTGATGCTCTGGCCAGCGCTGAGGGTTTGAGATTTCTATTGTCCAACAGATGGGGTCTTCTGGTCAAGGCTGCCTATGGTGGAATCGTGGGCCGGGCCGAAAACAGGGCCATGCTGCGCCTTCTGAAGCTCCGCATCGACTCCATAGAGACGATCCAGAACAGATCGTTTCAATGTTTTGCCTTAGTCGACACCCAGCCAGGAGCGGGCAACAACTCACTGCCCTCGTGGGCATCTCCCGCGGTAGTCATCGACCACCATCCGAAGCGAAGGGGGATCACCGCCTCCTTCGTCGATGTGAGAGAGGGGTACGGGGCCACCTCCACCATTGTGACCGAGTATCTGATTGAAGCTGGGCTTCAGATCCCGGCACATCTGGCCACAGCCCTTTTCTACGGTATTGCCTCTGACACAAGGAACCTTGGTCGCCAGGTTACAGAGGCCGATGTGAGAGCCTACATGACCCTCTTTGCTTCGGCCAATATGCGGATCTTGTCCAGGATCGAATTTCCGCCTCTTCCCAAGTCCTACTTCATCTACGTTGAGCACGCTTTGGCCAACGCCTTCATTTACAAAAATGTCATCGGATCCCGGGTAGGTTCCATTGACAACCCAGATATCATTCCCGAGTTCGCCGACCTGCTCCTGCGGCACGAGAGGGCGACGTGGTCCATCTGTCTCGGACGTTGGGGGGACAAGCTTATGATTTCAGTGAGGACGTCTAATCCGAGGGCCGAAGCCGGACGAATCGTCCGCCGGCTTGTGGGGAAGAGGGGCCGCGCCGGGGGACACGGCATGATGGCCGGCGGATGGCTGCCGTGTCCCGCCATGGACGAGGGGGAGATCCGGGCCTTAGAGGAGAGAGTG
>JBHIER010000347.1:0-4094 GCA_046760705.1 bacterium | reverse complement strand
CACCGGCACAATCCAGAGTCCCTCCAGTCACATTCAAAGAGCATGGGCCAGCAGTAAAGCCGACCACACACCGATCGCATTCCGAGCTCAAAGAAGACGTGATCTCACACGTTGAACCAGCCAGGTCAATGATGGCATTGTCTGAGCGCGAGGGCACACGGTCAGGGTCCCAATTAGCGGCTGAGCTCCAGAGGTGATCGTGTGGGTCACCGTCGTCCCAGACGAGATCGCCATCACCTCGACTGCCCTCATCGTCCGCATGAAGACTCACGAGTCCCATTCCTGTGATAAGTACTAAGAATAAGATACAGTGCCGCATAGGTCTCCCCTCTCCTTCTACGGTGAGCAAGTCCCAGTCCCTAAGATAACGTTAACAATGCCCACCACATCGAGAACGTCGATGGTTCCATCACCACTGCAATCTGCCGCCCAGATCTGGTCTGGGGTGGGCTCAAAAAATCCTAAGATGATGTTGACACACATTAACACATCTGCGACGTCAACAGCTCCGTCTCCATTCACATCTCCTCTTTCTCCCTTCAATTCCTGTGCGAATTCGCGAGTGATTTGTAAGTACTGATCGGTGTACAGTTGGCTCGGCTCAATGTATGTATGCTCCCACCACTCGTTCCAGGTGGTGATAAAAATCCAGTGCGGATCGCTGCCCACGGCGGCATCGAAGGTGGAGCGGTAGAGTTCACCATCCTCCCGGTCCAGAATCGGGGCCGTGCGGCCTGGAATCAGATGGTCATCGTAGCCCGGCTGAATGGTGGCCGCCCAAATCTCAGGCCCAGGTGAATCTGCCAGCAGGGGGTAGTAGCGCACACCCCGCCCTGTGTTTGTATAGGTCTGGGCAAGCACTGTGGGCACCTGGTCGCTACTCTCTATTACGCCGAGAATGTTGTATGTGTGCAGGCCATCAAACACTTCGAGACAGTCGAGTTTCGGCCACTCACCGGTAAACATGGCTATAAAGACTGCCTCAAGTCCCTCTGCTTCCAATTGGGCAAAAATATTCTCCCACGCGGTATCCGCCACGGTCGGCGATGCCCACAAAACGATAACCGGTTTACCGTCCACTTTCATAAGGGCGGGATGGTCGCCGTGCCTGGAGATCAGGTATCTGAGCCACTCAAGAATGGTGGCCTCGTCACGAGGCTCCGATCCATCCAAGGTTTCAAAGTCGATCATGACGTAAAAGTTCTTCTCCTGGGCCAGGTCAAGGAGAGTTTCCAGGTTCTCGTCGGTATAACTGTGGGGCCCCCACCATGATGCGATGAATCCGTCGATGCCAGCACTCTGGGCCTGATGGATGTGACGATCGATGGCCTCCGGATCGTCGGACGAATAGAGCGTTGCAGGCCAGTCCTGGAGCCAACCGCTGTCCCAGCTCGATAACTCATACCACAGGTAGTAGAATGCCCACAACGTCTTTTCCGATTCGAGGTTTTGGATCTCACCTTCAAGCGGTGAGGTGGTCTGCAGGGCACTGAGGTCCAGATAGAACTCGAAGGAATATGTGCCTGAGTGGTGGATTTCATCAAGGAGCTCCGTCTCCTCCCCGAGGACATTAAACACTCGCAGAACGCTCGATCCCTCACCGGTTTTCTCAAAGAGATACGGAATAGGCTCATCAAGAGCCTCAGGTGTGACCGCGTAGTCGGCAGTGATACGTATGCTATCTTCCCCTGCATCCTGCCCCAGCCACATGCTGTGCATATTTACCCCCTGTCTGTCAGGGCCACCCTGGACCCCCATGAAGCGGACAGTCAGGAACTCTTCCGTCTCCAGAGCCGTGATCCTCGTCATCCGGGCTGTGGTGGATAACTGGAAGCGCAGCCTATAGAATGAAACTGCGAGGGACGTGTTCTGTTGCTCTCGGCGGACACTATCTCTCCCATCATCTGACCGAACTGGCAAAACCAACAAGCCGGCCAGCAAGGCTACCAATAACTGTCTTCTCATCGCTTACCTCCTCTTGTGCCCAGAATTTCGTTCACTATCAAGACGACATCTAAGATATTCACCAACCCATCTTGGTTGAAATCCGCCGCCCAGAGCTCGTAGTCCGTTGGGGGATCGCCAATTTCAAGAATGATGTTGACTGCTTGGACGACATCCAGGACGTTGATCTCGCCATCGCGGTTAACATCGCCAAGTTTTATTTGGCTCTTAATGAAGCTGCTCCAGCAGCAAAAGCGGCCGACAGTGTTGATCCAGTAGTCAAGATCACCCTCAACATCTTGGGGAAGACCATCGCAAACTTCAATAGATGCCTCAGCCAGTACCCAATCATCGGGAACGATATGCCAGTTCCAGGGTCCATTGAACCCCCCGTCACCCCAGTCCAGAGCTCCGTTGATGTGTAAGGTCCGCTGATCCTCGGGCAGCGCCAGTTGGGCCTGGCACTGGGCGATCAATTCACTGTCGCTGGTGGCGACAGTGTACTCATATTCAGGCGTGGATGGTTGTCCGTGAATACCAACCCTGAAATAGCTGTAACTGGTATCGACCCCAGTCACCATCCCTATGATTTCACTTTTCAGGTCCGCGTACCAGCCCACCTGCTCGGCAAACACCTCCTCGCCAGGATCCATTAAAAAGAAGTGGAAGCCTTTTAATCCATTGTTCACCAGAATGGTCAGAAATTCCCTCATGTGCTGCTCGGACGGAAACTCGAAATAGACACCCTCGTCACCCAATTGCGTGTAGTGAAACTCATTCGTCCAATAGGCTTTGGTCAATCCGGTTTCCTGCTGGCCCTCCTCAACTGCCTGAAAGAAGTTCTCCAGTTGAAAACGCCTCCCGGGATAATCTAACTCACCGATTCCAGTATAGAGCAAGTCATCATAAATATGGCCGTAAGGGTTCATATTCAACCCGTCAATTCCGGCTGCCAGTGCTGCCCGGTAAATCTGCACAGCGTTCCAGGTGTCAGGAGCACCTGGCGCCGTAATAAAAATTGGCACTTCACCGACCAGACTTTGAGTCATATCGCCGTACTCGGCAAAGGACGAGCCCAGAAGATGGAGGCGAAACTCATCCTGAAGATTGTCAAAGGCCAACTCCTGGCCCAATGAGCTAAAAAGTCCGAAGGTCTCGGTAATTGAATCGGGCGGCGCATCCTCCACTGTCAGATACGGACTGATGGGAAGGCGCCAGGGGATGGAGTCGAAATCAGGATAGTCGGTCTGCAGCGAATCGTTGAAAGCGGAGATGGTACCGTAGCCATCTTCCAACCATGCGTGGTAAGCATTCATGGCGATGGTATCCGCACCGAATACGGGGTACAGGGGACTCATAAAGTCAACGGGAAAGATACTGATCTCGTCGCCGAAAGCGAGGTTGCGCAGCCCCTCCTTGGCGTAGGCCTCGGCGAAGTCCGAGAGCAAATCCAGGTAAAAAGCCTTCACCCCCGGCTGCCACAAGGGTGGAATGCCTCCCAGTTGTAACTCCACAGACCAGTTCCCGCCGTTGCCGAAGCTGATGGCCAGATAGCGGATCTTGATCTGGATCCCCACAAAAAGGACCAGGCTGTCCGAAGCCGGAAAACTGACATCGGTCAGCTCAACGATGTAATAGTCCGATTCCTCACCAACCCCACGGTTCACCGTTATCTGTTCATCGGGAACCTCGGCCGCCGTTCTGTCGGTGAAGTTGAAGAGCCAGCAATCTGTGTCGCCGGCATACCAGTAATCCTTGATCCACATGGAGACTTCAATGGTCAGGTCGGTCGTCTCTCCGGCGAGTTCGGTGACATCCATCACCTGCCGCCGCAAATATCCTACTGCCTCGGAGGAATCGACCATATGGATCGGCGGCAGGAAGAAGTTGAGCCCGGCGCTGTATGTCAACCCTGCCTGAGTGATGGCATCGGTGAGGGAATCAAAGGCCGCCACGGAAGAAGCTCGTTGAGAAGGCGTTTGATAGACGTAGTCCTCGGGAATAGCCAGGCTCATCCTGTCAAATCCATTCGCCTGAAACCAACCAATCGGATCACTTCCACCTTCTCCCGTTCCAGTTCCGGTGAAGGTGTAGGGAACGTATGGTTCACCATCCCAGATCAACTTGTGGTCTGAGTCGATGTACCACGT
>JBHIER010000346.1:0-4100 GCA_046760705.1 bacterium | reverse complement strand
TGCGGCTTGGTCGCGCTAAGTCTTAATCGGCACGCGTTTCATTACATGTTGTTTCTCATCTGTCTCCCTGCCTCTGAGCCTCTGAGGCTAACTTATATATTTTCATAGCTGCTTTGATACCGTCTCCCACACAAATGGCAGTTTGCCGATAGATCTCATTTCTAATATCTCCTACCATATAAAGCAGGTTTGTTTTTATCAAGTTCTCAAAACATTTCTTAATTTCCTCGCCCAAAAAATCAAGGCATGGCTCTCTCCCAATAGCAATTACGACATAATCTGTACAGATTTTGGTTGCATTCTGGCTATCACAATCGATGCAAGTTAACAATATTTTGTTGTCCTCGCTATTTATGTCAACATTTACATTATGCAGACATGAAATGTTCTCAGACTTCATGGATCTTTCCTCAAGCACTGGGATACACTCAGCCTGTTTCCTCCTGTTTAAAATTATGACTTCGTTTTTTTGAGACAGGTTTAGAGCATAATCGAATGCTGCATCACCAGCCCCTATGATTGCGATTCTCTTATTCTTAATGCCCCCAATTGGGTCAATTTCATAAAATATTCGTTCTTTCATATCGTCTAAAATAGAAAGTGCAGGGATTGTTCTTGGTCTTGTGCCAGTGGCAATTACAACAATAGTGGATCTTATCATTCTGCGGTTAGTCTTTATAAAAAATGCTCTCTCCCTATATTCTAACTCCAGAGCTCTTTCAAAGTTAACTCTTACTCCAGTATTTTCTAGATGCTTTTCGAAAAGTTCTACAAGGTCTGGTCCACTTATCCCTTCAGGAAATCCTGGATAGTTCTCTACCAGGTTAGCATTTCTCAAAAGGCCGCCAATTTCGCCTTGTTCCAGAAGTACAGGTTCAATATTAGACCGCTTTAATTGTATCGCTGTTGCTATTCCTGCCGGTCCTGCTCCTATTACGACGACATCTTTGATGTCCACTTTTGGCCTCCATATAGTCTGTAGTTCTTTCGCAAGCACAGGTATACCGAGGCCGCAGTATAACGCCCTTAAATCGTGCTTACTTTTTGATAAGCCTGAGGAACTCGTTGCGGGTCATCTCATCCTGGCGAAAGTCCCCCAAAAGGGCGCTGGTGACGGTGGTTGACCCTTGCTTCTCCACCCCACGCATTATCATACAGAGGTGGGCCGCCTCCATGACCACGGCCACACCGAGGGGATCGAGGATACCCTGAATAGCGTCGGCGATCTGGTTGGTCAGTCGCTCCTGCAGTTGAAGCCTGCGGCTGAACATGTCAACGATGCGCGGAAATTTACTCAGACCGAGGATCTTGCCGGTGGGCAAGTAGCCGATGTGACACTTGCCGTAGAAGGGAAGCAGATGGTGCTCGCACAGACTGAAGAATTCGATGTTCCTCACAATGACCATGTCATCCACCTTCTCCTTGAAGATGGCACCGTTGACCACGGCCGAAAGATTCTGATGATACCCGTCGGTCAAAAAGGACAGAACCTCCTCAACCCTCTGGGGGGTCTTTCGCAGCCCCTCCCGCTGGGGGTCTTCACCGATTTGTGTCAAAAACTCCTTAACTAAGTCCCTCGTTCTCATCGCCGAAATACTCCACATAATTGTTCGGTGTCTCGTAGAGTTTCACTCTGTACAACGTACATCCCGCAATCTTATCCTTCAACCTGTTCCAGGCCCATTTGGCTATGTTCTCGCAGGTGGCCACGTTCTCTTCGAAAAAATCGATCTCGAGGCTGATGTTCTTGTGATCCAACAGATCGATCACCTCTCGGTCGATGATCTGTTTCAACGTCTCGACATTGATAAAGAAGCCCGTCTCCCTGTCCATCTTTCCCCTGACGGTCACCTCCAGAACGTAATTGTGCCCGTGCCCCTTGGGATTGCTGCATTTGCCAAACAGCCTCTCATTTTCCGCGGAGCTCAGCTCCGGATTGTACAAGATGTGAGCAGCGCTGAACTCAGCCCTGCGCGTCAGATAGATCATTTCTCAGCCCTCGACCCAGTCCCTGTATGGACTCTCCTTGCCCTCACCTCCAACACGGAGTCAATACCGTTCACAAGGAGCATCGAACCATCCAAAAATATAAAGGCGAGCGATCCGTAAAGAAAGGAAAAAGGGGAGGGAACTAACTTCGGCGTCAGAAATTCTACAAGATACGAGACCGCCCAGTGCTTTCGAAGGCAAAGATGGCAGAAAGAGAGGGAATAAATTGCCGATTCGGTGTGTATATATGTAGCCAAGGTAACAGGCATGCCGATCTCAGAGTCAAAAGAGGCCGACGGCGAGCTGGTACAGAGAGCGAAAGAGGGGCTCCTCCCGGCCTTCGATGAGCTGGTCTTGAGATATCGGAAGAACGTCTATGCCATCGCATTTGGAATGACCCGCAATCACAGCGATGCCGACGACCTGGCTCAGGAGACCTTCTTGCGGGCCTATGAGGCTCTCGACAGTTTCAAGCCCGGGTATGAGTTCCGCACCTGGCTCTTCCGGATCGCCGTCAACCTGAGCATCAACTGCCTCAAACGGAAAGGGCGGCTGCTGGAAACATCTCTGGAGGAGAGGGTCGGGCTGGAGACGGCCGCACCAGCCACTCCCCACAATCCGGGCTCTGAAATGGAGCAGAAGGAGTTGGGCGGGAAGATCGAAGAGGCGGTGGAACAATTGTCCCCAAAACTCCGGTCGGTCTTTCTCCTGCGAACCCTTCAGGATCTGAGCTATGAAGAGATATCAAAGGTTTTGAAGATTTCCCCAGGGACGGTGATGTCCCGATTGAATCGAGCCCGGCAGAAATTGAGGAATTTGTTGAGAGAGTATGTTGAGGACAGGTGATCGATGATGCGGTGTTCAAGCGTTCGGAAGCTCCTCTCACCGTATGTGGATGGTGAACTCTCCGAAGGAAGGCTTCGAAGAGTGAGGGATCACCTATCCCGGTGCGGTGCGTGTCGGAGTGAGTTGAAGGCCCTTCGAACCCTCGACGCCTTGAGCCGGGAGGCCCTTGCTCAGGAGCCCTCAGAACCGTACTGGGCCAGCTTTTTGCCGCGTCTGCACCGAAAGATGGCCGCATCTCCACCTCAATCGTCCTGGGAGAAGGCTCATAATTTTATCCGGGATCTGCTTTTCCCCTCAAGCCCCTGGCTCAAGACAGCCGGTGCCGTAGCCTCAGTGATGCTCATTCTTATCGTCGGTCGTGCTCTCATTAGAAGCGGTGGAGATGAGAAGATCCTTTCCGTCCCGGCCGAGGATGTGCCGAAAAAGCGGACAGAGCAATCTGTTAGCATCACCGACAGCCTCGAACAGAAAAAGGAGCTGGACCAACCGGCTCTGAGCTCTGAAAGAGTTGAAGAGGAGCTGTCACAAACGAAGACCATGGATAAGGCCTCGGAGGAGGCCATTGCCTCGGAGGCCATTGCCTCGGAGGCCATTGCCTCCAAGGTGACGATCTCCCCCCCAGTCGCTCGTGAGAAGGAGAATGTCCTGGAGAGAAGTTTGGGATTTTCGAAACCCTTGAAGAAAGTGCCCTCAGTGGCCAGCTCAGAAGAAGCTGAGCAGCTCTACGGTCAGACCCTTCGGTTCGAGATCGTGGGCGAAAGCGAAGATGCGGCGGTCCAGTTTCAACTCAACCTCTCCAAATACGCCTCAACCGATACCCCACGGACCCTCGAAAGCTGGCAAGAACAGCGTGATCTCTGGCAGAATTTCCTTCAGACTTACCCGGAGAGTAAGCTGGCTGAGGAGGCCTGTCTGAAGTTGGCCGAGAGCTGGTATCACATCGCCCACATCACCCGAGCCCCTGAGGACCTCTCCCAGGCCTTAGAGGTGAACCAAAACTGTCAGAAAACCTGGCCGGAAGAGGAGGTCTTAAAGAGGCAAGCCCAGGAGCTGGAGAGGGCCCTCGGAAACCAGAAGAGGTAACCCATCCGCGAAGTGACCCAATCGCCGGCCCTGCTGCCGACTCCGGCGATTTTTTTGCAACTATTCAGCTTGTTCGTCCTCACCGATCACTCCCTTGCTTAATTAAATCCAAAATCCAAAACTCAAAATCCAAAAGAAATCCCAATTTCAAAATCCCAAAAAACATCAATCTCACTCTCTCT
>JBHIER010000345.1:0-4120 GCA_046760705.1 bacterium | reverse complement strand
TCAACTGCCCTCCTTATCCAAAGAAGCTAAAAGTTTGGCTATATCTTTCTGGTCAAATCTTTTCACTTCCCTGATAGAATCCCTCAAAACACTGAAGAAGACCTTGTCTATCCGACTCAAATTATCCTTTAACAATCAATCACTTCTTTTTAGCATACAGTCCTGTCCGTGATTACAAGCGTTGGCTTTTAAAACCGCGCCGGGCCTCCAAAGTATTCGTTCACTATCCCCACCACATCCAGAATATTGATGGCGCCATCGTCGTTAAAATCAGCGGCCCAGCACTCATACTTCGTTGGCGGAGGCGGGATGCTTAAAATGATGTTCACCGCCCTGACCACATCCACGACGTTTATCTCTCCATCTCCATTGACGTCCCCTTTTATGGCCAAGTCCGTGGATAGTGAGTCGCCCAAAACCAGAATCTGCGCCTGATAGGGTTCAAGTTGAGTGTGAACCGTATCCAGATCGGCTCCCATCACGGGATATAAAACCTCGTTCAGCACGTCTGTCAGATAATACTCCTTTAGGGTATCGATCCCCCATTCTTGTACTGGGAGTGCCACATCAGCATATCGCCCTTGATCTGAGAAATTCAAATTCACAATGACCGTCTCATCCCGGTGTCGGCGATAAAAGGAGTAGACAAATGAATTGTTTCCGTTGTTGAGACGGATGATCTTTTTCGTCCGCAACGAGGGGTATGTCTGGCGAATGGAGATCAGTTTCTGGTAATAGGGGCGGAGCGCATAAGGATCGCTCCAATCGATGAGGCCACGTTGGCTTGTTTCGCCGACCTCTTGCCCGGCATAGATGAGCGGCAGACCCGGGATGGTCAGCAGTAAAGCAGCCATTACCTTAGTCTGTGGAACTGTGTGACCTGCGACAAAACGCTGCTCGTCATGGTTTTCCAGAAAACGCAGCGGATAGGCATTTTCGGGAAACCCGTACACTGTTCCGGCAAACTCGTTGATGATCTTTTCGTGCAGCCATCCGACGTCCCCGCTTGCCAACACACCCTTGAACCCTTGCCAGTACAATGTCCAGTCGTAGGCAGAATCGAAACGCTGGTCAAAATAGACAAAATCGGTGGCAGAGGCCTCGGCCAGAGAGAGGATATCGGGCTTGGTCGTCTTAAGGGCCCGGCGCCACGTGGGCCAGTAATCGGGATATCGATCCTGGATCCCCCAGGCCACGTCGCAGCGGAAACCATCCACATCCAGTGAATCCACATAAAATGTGGCCATGTTAAGGAAATAGTCCTCAGCATCCACATCGCTCATATTGAGATTGGCCAGGCTCGTCCAGTTGAAATAGTAGGTATAGAGACCATCGGGGCTGAGATAGGGTCCGTTGGGTCCGGCACCAAGTTCCTCCCGCCGTTCGTAAAAGTTATAATAAAAGGAGTGCTCTCGGAACCGGTACATATCCCCAAAAAACGGATGATCGATGGAAGAATGGTTAACCACGTGATCGATGATGACGCGCAAACCAAGGTCATGGGCGGTGGCGATGAACTCCCGGAAATCGTCCATCGTGCCGTAGTCGGCCTCTATGGTGTAGTAATCGCTGACTGCATATCCATGATCCGATGGGCCCTCATTGATGGGCATGAGCCAGATAGCGGTTACACCGAGGTCTTTTATCTCCGGCAGCCTCGATGTGGCTCCGGCGAGGTCTCTGCTGACGCTGAATGAGCGGACGTATATCTCATAGAGAACTGCATCCCTCACCCACTGAGGATTATGGTCCATCCCAGATCCCCAGGCGCTGTCAGAGGTCACCGTCACAAAAGTCCGACCGTAGGTCTCATAACCATCCACATCGCTGGCCGCCAGATCGAAGTAGTATTCACCGGGAATCTCGGGCTTACTGAACGACGGTGTAGCCGACGTCTCATCATCCAAAACCACAGGAGATGGGTTCTCCGGATCAGGCGACCATTGAAAGAACACCCTCGGCCCGTCGGGATCTGTGCTTCGGCTGGCATCCAGCGTGATCGTGCCACCGCTGAATATGGCTGGGGAAAATACGATCTGCGGCTCCTGGTAGAATTTCCGATAGAAGAGCAGAGTCGAGGAGTAGATTGAATCGCCATCACTGACCACCAGGGCTCGAAATGCATTCTCTCCGACATCCAGGAAAGCCGAATAGATGAATTCATTGTTGACCACAGGCACTATGGCTGGGCTCCCATTCTGAAAGACGGTAACTTCGGCAATCGAGTTGCTGACGGTTCCGACAATATCGACATCTCTCTTGAGGGTGGTTCCACCTCTGGTCAAGAAAGCCACAGTGATACCAGAGCCCACCAGACCACTATCGATCTCAGCGGGTGTGATGCTCGCATAGCCCCGGCCTTCATTATCCAGAACCGCTTGATAACTGCTGGTATAGTTGGCCAGCAGACGGGCCTGGAGTTCCGGAGAATCGCAGAACATCATGTCGTACACATCCGGTTCTCCCTGCTCCGCTGTCCCACCCATGGCCTCACTTATCTCAGTGACCCCATTCTCCACGTCTCCAGCCCCTGTCAAATACGAATAGATACAACAATACCATCTATCGGTAAAGGTGCCCAAAACATCACTCAGATCCGACAGTGACAGTGAGAATATGAAAGTATCAGCCGCAATTGCATCAGTATTGAGTTCCACCTGAGGACCTGTTATCATGGGGTCTCGGCTGACGTACATCACATTTTGGATACCCTCTTCGAAATGTGGGGAATTCGGCGAAATCATCGGCACATAAACCCCTGCCCCGTTCCAATCGACCGAACGCAGCTCGGAGCCGAAGAGGTCGTCCACCAGGGTTCCGGCTATCGAATTGGTAAGGATTAGGGAGAGGACGGTCTGCTCTGTGATGTCAGCCACACCAATATGAAAGCGCAGTGAATCCCCCTCCTCGGTCAATCCAATCTGGAGGCTCAGAAGGTCGGCCGCTCCATTGGGGACACCGTCAGGGTAGATGTATGCTCCCGTCCCGATATCATCCTTGAAACTGTCCAGATAATGATAACCGGAACCGGATGGGTAGACGCCCACAACGGTGATCTTTTGCGGCGCAGCGCGACCGGCGCGGTCAGAGACATCGAAGGCGAGTTGATGGACCCCATCGGACAGGTCCGAGGCAAAACTGGTCAGCCGGGATGTTTCAGGATCATAGTCGAAATCGACAGGGAGATCATCCAGGGTGAGTGAAATTGTGGCCTCGTCGATACCGTCATGCAGGTCCCCATCGATGATGGTAGCGGCGACCACCGTCTCCGTGGAATCGATCAGAATGGCTCCGTCCTCAGGCGTAATATCCGCGAAGGAAGGCAAGGTGTCGGGCGCAACGATAAGGATCGAATTGTTGTATTCCATAGGATTGGTATGGGGATTGTCCGGGTCGGAGAACCATTCTTGGTGATTGACCACAAATTTGTATTCGTAATAACCTTCCTGCAACATCTTCGTTATCGAATAGACTCCATTTTTATCAGGGCCAGTCATGGTATCGGCGTATCTGCTCCAGCCATTAAACGTGCCGGCTAAATTGACCGTCGTGATCAGAGCCGGATCAAATGTAAAATGGGCGCTGCGCGTATCCAGAAGAAATTGGACGGCAACCATAATAGCGGCCGGTTCTTCAAAAAGAAAAATGTCCCAATTGGCATTGTCGTTGTTATCCCACTGAACCCCGTTGGTGACGACGTAATGGAGGGTGTTCGTTGAATTGTCAGTAGCAATGGAAATTTGCCACAGTCCCGGGCTGATTTTGGTCATCGGCGACTGCACGGCCCTGTTATCGCCCCAGCGTACCGTACCAGGCGGCCACATACTCTCCGGGGGTTCCTGCCACAGCCCGTGACCGGTTTCATTGATACCCCAGTGCAATTTCACATTTGATCCATCGTCCGGCAACGTACCAGGAATATCGTCATAATAGATCGCCAGGCTGTCACCGGGCTGGGGATCTTCCGGCTCCCACCAGCTCACTTGAGCTTTAACATGGGAGGCTGCCTCCACCAACAGAAAGAGAAGTATCAATAACCCAAGGCACTTCGATCTAAATATCTTGGACATTTTGCTCACCTCATTTTCAAACGTAGTGTAGCCCTTCATGGGCATATTTT
>JBHIER010000344.1:0-4134 GCA_046760705.1 bacterium | reverse complement strand
GCGTACAATTGGTATGGCGATTGGTACAGGGTCAGGTATGTTTACGCCGCCACCAGAGGACAGAGTTACTCCGATGGGATTTACCGCAGCTACGACAAAGGAAAGACTTGGGTCATAACCTCCCACCGCATAAACGTCGTTGGCCTTGTGCGAAACCCTCAAATGATTGACGGTCTCTATATGGGCGTTTACGGTGAGGGTGTGTTTAAGAGCACCGATGGTGGTGAGACCTAGATTGAGATGAACCAAGGGTTGACAAACAGGAACGTTACTGCTTTGGCCGTTAATTGGGTTGATCTTGGGGTGGTCTTTGCCGGGACGGAGGAGGGCGTCTTCACTTATGTGCCTTCCTTTATCGGCATCAAGGGTGATGTCAACAACGACGGTCAGATCGATGTGACCGATGTTTTACTCCTGGTAAATTTTATCCTCGGGTTTCAAGAGCCAACTGCCGATCAATTCTGGGCGGCGGACTATAATAATGATAATGCCTTGAATGTTCTGGATGTTGTCCTGTTGGTAAACGAGATTTTAGGTTAAGGAGGTGTAAACATGGAGTTACTACAGATTAAGAGACTCGATTTTGAGCTTGCTTACCTGGCACTTTTGACTCAGGCAGGGGTGAAACCTCTCTCGCGCTGGGAGAAATATTTGGATCATGGTGAGATGGAGGTCCTCGGAGATTTAGGTTTGAAGACGGCGGTGGCTCACCGGAGGGTCCGGTCAGGGCGGGGGATAAAAGAGGTCGTGTTCAGCAGGTTTGATACCTATCTGGATATGTACCTCCGAAAATTTGATGGCACACCCATAGGCAGATCAACCCAAGCCAGGCGCGCCGAAGGTTTTCTGTTCGGTTATCCCTCATGCTGTGTGGAGCATTTCATCGAGAAAGGATACACTCCCAACGGTCTTTCGCCAGAAGATCGGAGGATTCTTTTTCACTGGGCCTGTCCAGGCTGCAGGGTGACGCCCCTTCTCCTTCCCAAATATCGGGAACTATACTATCGCTGCCAGGCGTTCTTTGCGGAGGTTTCCACCCAGGATAGTTCCCAGGGGAGAAGGCTTTTTAAACAGGGAATTGCTGTGGCTGCCTCTCTGGCTCTGCTGGCATCAGGGCCGGGAGTCGTTGTGCCAAAAGCGACCGCCCAACATGTCTATCAAAGAAGGGTGGTTCCGCCCTCTTTCGTATCGGACCTGCTGCATGATCCCCATTTGATACCTTTGCCTCCCGAAAGCGATTCTGACCAGGACTATTTGACCGACGATGAGGAACTGCACCTGGGGACGGATCCAAACAATTCTGATACCGACGGCGACGGTGTGCCGGACGGGGTGCAGTGGGCCAAAGAGGTGTGGGAGATTATTCAGGAGCTGCCCACGGAGCTAAGCGATACAGAACCCTATCGGGTCGATCATCTGATGTTTGGCCTGGAGACCTGTGAAAAATGCGGCCAGACGGTGAACATGGGCTTCGTTGAGATCATCAATCCGGACCTCGGCCTCTCCGTCGGAATCCCTTATGTCGGTCTTCACTTCATGGAGTACGGCGGTTTCTCCTACGCTGGGGATATCCCCACCGGCCGGGTCAACCTTCCGCTGCTGAACACTGTCTTGAAATCCGAGCGTGACCCCCACTGGCTTCTGGTTGAAGGTGATGCCGACCACGACGGCCTCACCGATGATGAGGAGCCACGATTTGAGACCGACCCGGACAATCCGGATACCGACGCTGATGGGAGTTACGACGGAGTTGAGTTAGCCAGCAACATGCATGAGATCATTTCCGATTTGCCCAAATCTGAAAACACAACAGAAACCTATTTGATCGAACATTTTTCGTGGGGTCACGAGTTATGCGAGATATGCGGTGAATCCACCAACATGGGGTATGTAGAGATCGTCAACCCCTTAGAAGGCCTTTCGATTGAGATTCCGTGCATTGGGTTGCACTATATGGAGCACGGCAGTTTTGCTTATTCCGGCAGTATTCACCAGGGAAGAGCGGACCTAAGACTGCTGGACACCGTTCTAAGATCAGATGGCACCGCTCATCTGCTCCCGGTAGAGGGCGACAGCGATCACGACGGACTCACTGATGACGAGGAAACTCATTTTGGCACGGATGCTGCCAATCCCGATACTGACGGAGATGGGGTTTTGGATGGCGTTGGTCTGGCCAAATCGATGTGGTCATCGATCACAGAACTGGATACAACCGCCAGTGAATCCGCGCCCTATCTTATCGAGCATATGATGCGCGGCGTGGTCATGTGCCCGGTCTGTGGAACCTGGGTCAATATGGGTTACGTAGAGGTTGTCAACGTCCCTGAGGACATCCGCGTGGAAATTCCCTATTTAGGGCTGCACTTTATGGAACACGGGAGCTTTGCTTACGGCCCAAACCCGGAAGAGAGGGTCGACCCGATTCAGACCGCCAATGCTCTCAATGAGCCCATGAAGGGCGATATCAATGGTGACGGAAAGATCGATGTGACCGACGTCATCTCCCTGGTCAATTTCATCCTCGGCACAGCAGAGCCAACGCCCGCGCAATTCTGGGCCGCAGATTTCAACGGCGATGGCGAATTGAACGTCCTTGATGTGATCTTGATGGTGAGAGCGATTATTTAGTCTGTCTTATTCATAAGCCCCCGAGACATGGAGGATAACTTGGATTATTGGAAAGTTGGAGTGGTGGAATAGTGGATCGCCTTGAATCTGAATCTGGGGGAGGTGCGGACTGACCCCAGCACTGCAATACTCCATCACTTGCTCTCGGGGCGTGGGTCCGTTTGGAGGAGAGGAAGGAGAAAGACCGGGTGCGGACGATCAAAGAGGAGTTGTCCGGCCCATTGGGCTGCCGCAGCGGTCAACTCTTCTGGAACGGTCTGCATTTATCGTTTGTTTCTCCTCCTCTTTTTTATTATTTTCTGTCTGTTGGATTGCGTTGAGGAGGCGAGTCTCGTTGTACTCTGTTGTCCCTGTGGTTTTGACAACCGGTTTCATTTCTGGGGTTATGATGGTTCGGTTCATGGGATGATTGAAAGGAAAGTAAAGATCATAAACAAATTCGGGCTTCATGCCCGGCCGGCGGCTCTTTTGGTGAAGACTGCGGCCCAGTTTGTCTCAGACATCTCTCTTCTCAAAGACGGCCTTCAGGTCAATGGGAAGAGCATCATGGGGGTGATGATGTTGGCCGCCGAATATGGGAGCGAGATGACCATTCGGGCCAGCGGGCCTGACAAAGAAGCGGCCGTAGAAGCTCTGGAGGCCCTGATTCGGTCCAAGTTTGATGAGGAATGAGGAATATGGCTGGGGTGAGATCTTCAAGGAGATCGAACAGAGAAAAGTCGAAGTGTTCAAGCTCTGAAAACCTGATGCTCAGAGGCATTCCTGTCTCACCGGGTATTGCCATCGGGCGGGTGTTCGTTCTCGACCGGGAGCGGCTCCCCCTCAAGGTGGTCGATATCGACCCGACCAAGGTGGAGGCCGAAATTGACCGGTTTGAGGTGGCCATAGCCAAGACGAAGAGGGAGTTTGCCCACATCCAGGAGAAGATCGCTCACCAGTTGGGAGAGGAGAAGGCTCGCATCTTCGATGCTCACTTAATGATGCTGGAAGATACGATGGCCATTGACGAGACCATTGAGGCTATCAGAAGAGAGCGGAAAAACGCCGACTTTCTCTTTTTCCAGAACCTGGAGAAGGTGAGAAAGCCCCTGTTGGCTACAGGTGATGAGTACCTGAGAGAGCGGGCCGTGGACTTTCAGGATGTGGAGCGACGGGTATTGCGGAACCTGGCCGGTGATGGGGAGGAGAGTCTGGATCGTCCTGATGAGCCCAGCATTGTTCTGGCCAAATTTTTGACCCCCTCGGATACAGCTCAGCTCGATCGGAAGAGAGCATTGGGCTTTGTAACAGATCTGGGGGGACGGACTTCCCATGCGGCCATAATGGCCCGCTCCCTCGAGATCCCGGCCGTGGTGGGCCTCAAGGAGGTGACCAAAAAGGCCTGTCCAGGCGATCTCCTCGTGGTCGACGGGACCGAAGGGGTGGTCCTCATCAACCCCGATGAGAAGAGGCTCGTCGAATATCGAGAGAGGCGCGAGATATTTGTCCAGCGCGGCCGCCAAC
>JBHIER010000343.1:0-4141 GCA_046760705.1 bacterium | reverse complement strand
GAGGCAGCACATCCTGGTTCTCGGGGACGTCATGCTGGATCAGTATTTTTGGGGTTCGGTGAGCCGTGTTTCGCCGGAAGCCCCGGTTCCTGTGGTGGAGATCGCTTCGGAGTCGATCCGCCTCGGGGGAGCGGCCAATGTGGCCAACAACATCCGTTCCCTGGAGGCAACGCCCCTGCTGGTGGGCGTCATCGGCAACGACGGCGACGGGAAGCGATTTCTGAAAGAGGCCCAGGCCCAGCACATTTCGACCGAGGGTCTGCTCATCGACAGCTCTCGGCCGACAACAATCAAAACGCGGGTCATCGCCCACCACCAACACGTGCTCCGCACCGATCGGGAATCGAAAAAACCTGTCAACAAGAAAATTGAGAAGCGACTCATTGAGTTGATTCGGGCTCTCGTCCCCAAGGCCGATGCCATCCTCATCCAGGATTACAACAAGGGCACGGTGACCAGGGGCATCATTAAGGAGGTGACGGCCCTGGCCAGAAAGAGGAGAAAGATTTTGGCCGTGGACCCCAAGATCGATCACTTTTTTGACTTCGTCGGGGCAACGGTCTTCAAACCCAATCAGAGGGAGGTCGAGGGTGCCTTGGGCCTGAAGATCGGAGGTGAGGAGTCGCTCAGAAGGGCCGGCGAGAGAATTCTGAAACGGCTCGGCTGCTCCTACCTTCTCATCACCCGAGGCGAGCAGGGGATGACCCTATTTGAGAGGAACGGAAAGGTCACCCACGTGGCCACTCGGGCCAAGGAGGTGTATGATGTCTCCGGCGCTGGCGACACAGTCATGGCCGTCCTGACGGTGGCCTTGGCAACTGGGGCAGACATCACGGAGGCGGCAACTTTGGCCAACCACGCCGCCGGCCTCGTCTGCGCCGAGGTTGGCATCGTCCCAGTGGCCAGGGAGGAGCTGCTCAAGGCGATGAAAGCGGCAGATCGATAGGCTGCCTCCATCGCCGCGAGGGAAGCCGCAATCGCACTTTGAGAATTTGAGAACAAGTATGTCAGGGGACCAGGATATCAGGGGGGAACGGTCTATTTCACGGGGTAGATCTGATATTCTCGTAATCTGATCACCTTCCTATCATGGACAGCGAGATCGACGAACTTCTGGGGAGACTGGATGCTCATCCCGGGTCTCTCATCTTCGCCCGGTTGGCCGACCTGTATCTGAGGGCGGATAAGATGGACCAGGCCATCGAAGTGTGCGAACAGGGGCTCTCTCATCACTCCGATTATGTCAGCGGCCATGTGGTCATGGCCAAATGCTACTCCAAAATAGGACTCGTGGACCAAGCGAAAGCGGAATATCATCGGGCCCTGGAGCTCGACGGTGAGCACTTAACAGCTCTCTTCCATCTGGGCGACATCTATTACGAAGAGAAGAAGTTTGACCTCGCCCTCCACTCCTATCGGCGTGTTCTGCAGCTCGACCCCTACAACGAGTCTGCAAAGAAGCGGATTGGACACCTCAAAGGCTACGGAGCCGTTAAGACGACTGAGTTCAACGGCAGTCTCGAACCTGCCGACGCCAAAGAAGCACAGGAAGATTCAATCGCCACCGCAACCCTGGCCGAAATTTACGCCTCTCAAGGTCTGACCGACAGAGCCATCAATGTGCTTCGCCGCCTCCTGGAGCGCAATCCGAACAGCGAAGAGGTACGCAATAGAATAAAAGAGTTGGAGAAAAGGCTACAGATGACGCAAGCGGGAGGAGACCATGGCCACGACGGCTGACTTTCGAAACGGGATGGTCATCGTTCTGGACGGGAGGCTGTATACAATCATCGAATTTCAGCACGTGAAACCGGGCAAAGGGGGTGCCTTTGTGCGGACGAAACTGAAGGGAGTGGTCTCCGGCAAGGTGATCGACAAGACCTTCCGGGCAGGGGAAAGGGTGGAGGAGGCTCGGGTCGAACGGAACTTTATGCAATATCTGTATGCGGCCGGAGGCATGTATTACGTGATGGACCCATCAACCTACGAGCAAATCCCTATCCCTAAAGAGATTATGGGCGACGCAATCACATATCTGAAGGAGAACACGAACATCGCCGTGCTCATGTATGAGGGTTCACCGATCGCAGTTGAACTCCCTTTCTTCGTCGATCTGAAAGTGGCAGCCACCGATCCGGGGATGCGGGGCGATACGGCCACCGGTGGGACGAAGCCGGCCACCCTGGAGACCGGTGCGGTGGTCCAGGTGCCCCTCTTCGTGAGTGTGGGTGACACCATTAGAGTCGACACCAGAAAGAAGGAATACATCGAGCGGGTCACCTGATTGGCCGACCCGGCCCGGTGTGGCGAGGGTGTGCGCGTGAAAGAGAAGGAGATCAGAAGACTGGTCAGAATCGTTGAGGAGAGCGACATTGCCGAGCTGGAGGTGTCGCGCTGGGGGAGGAAGGTCCGCATTCGAAAATATGGTGGTCCAGCATCGTCTGATGATTCCCCGTCGGACGGACTCGCCACCCAGATCCCGGCAGCTAAGGCTGAGGCTGTGCCGCCCCCGGGCCCTGAAGGTGGAACGATCCAGATTGTCTCACCCATGGTGGGCACCTTTTATCGGGCCCCGGCCCCAAACGCCGAACCCTTCGTTGATGTGAACGACATCGTCAAACCAAGCCAAACGGTGTGCATCGTCGAGGCTATGAAGCTGATGAACGAAATCGAATCGGAGGTGACGGGGCGAATTGTCAAGATTCTCGTCGAAAACGGTCAACCGGTCGAGTACAACCAGCCGCTCTTTCTGCTGGAACCCGTATAAACTTTGGATTGTTCGCCAGGAAGTTACAGAGACACAGAGATTTTTGGGAATACAGGAGTACTGGAGTGTTGAAAATCTTGGAGCCAGTTCGCAGGTCCCTCAGATTCAGATTCTAACGCAACCTTAGTCCACCAATCCAATTCTCCAATACCTCAGTCTGTCCTCTGGGTGTCAGGAGCCGATGAATAGAAGAGGATAAGAAAGGACACACGAACCATGAAACCCATTGAGTTGTTGCAGAAGACGGTTGAATCTCAGGCCTCCGACTTGCATCTTCGGGTGGGCACCCCCCCTACCCTGAGGATCGCTGACACGCTCCAAAAACTGGACCTACCACCCCTCACGGAGGAGGATATTGCCACCTTCATCTCGGAGATATTGGACGAGAGGCGGCGCAAACTCCTGGAGGAGAGGAACGAATACGATTTCGCCATCAGTGTGAAGGGTCTGGGGAGGTTTCGGGTCAACTGTTTTCGCCGGATGGGGACGAGGGCTCTGAGCCTTCGCTTTGTATCTCATCTCATTCCCGAGTTTGAGGATCTTCACCTCCCCCCTATTCTCTTGGACCTGGCCATGCGCAAACGCGGGCTGATCATTGTCACCGGCACGGCCGGCAGCGGTAAGACCACCACCTTATCGGCGATGATCGAACACATTAACAATCACGCCCAAGTCAACATCATTACGATTGAGGATCCCATTGAGTTTGTCTTCGCTGACAAGAAGGCCATCATCGCCCAGCGGGAGGTGGGCCTGGACACCGAGTCCTTTCACACCGGTCTGAGATACATCTTGCGCCAGGATCCTGACGTGATCCTCATCGGTGAGATCAGAGATCGGGAAACCATGTCGGTGGCCCTCATGGCCGCCGAAACAGGCCATCTGGTCTTTTGCACCCTTCACACCTTGGATGCGGCCCGGACCATCGACCGGACCCTGTCCTTCTTCCCGCCCCATGAGGATCAGCAGATCCGGAATCTGATGGCCGACACACTGGAGGCCATCATTTCGATGCGGTTGCTTCCTCGAGCCGACACTACTGGCCTCATCCCGGCCGTGGAGGTGATGGTCTGCACAGGGCTCATCCGGGACTATATTCGAGACAGTTCGAAGACGCACCTCATCCCCCCACTGATCGATGAGGGAGCCATCGCTTACGGCACGCAGTCCTTCGATCAAAATATCATGAAGCTCTATCAAGATGGCTTCATCAGCTACGAGGTGGCCAGAGCGAACTGCACCAACCCGGCCGATTTCGATCTGCTGAGCAAGGGCATCCAAGGTATCGAGTATCAGACGCGCCGCCCTTTTGAGAGATGAAGAGGTGTTTCAAAAGATTTTGATCGCCAACCGGGGCGAGATCGCACTGCGCAT
>JBHIER010000342.1:0-4162 GCA_046760705.1 bacterium | reverse complement strand
TGGTATGGGTCGTGGAGTGAATGGTATGAGGCGAATGCTTTGAACCCGTTGGAAGACGAGTTGACTCACCATCTCCCTGAGATAACGGGCGAAGACGGAACTTTCCGAGAGTTCGATAAGAATCACGATTACTACGAGATGATCGGAAAGTACGACCAGTTTGTCTACGGTTGGGATGACGTCCACGACAGCTTGGCTCCCGGAGACGATATCTTGGCCCCAGACCACGACATCGTCATCTGGGGAGAGGCAGGCCTCGACACCGCCCATTTTGATCCCTACATCGCCGATGTGAGATCGGACCACCGGAACAAGTACATGGACATGCGTCACGAGAGCAACAAGGCCTTTAAACGGGCCAAAACAATGGTGGGCGTCATACTCTTTAACCACGTCATAAGCGCCATCGATGCGGCTCGATCCGCCAGAAATTACAATCTGAAACACGGAGAGGTGAAGACGAGCCTGCGCATGCGGTTGAAAAATTACGAGGGGGCGCAGATTCCGCAACTGGTCCTGACCCACCGGTTTTACTGAGCATCTCGGGCGCATCCGTCCAGACCGCTTTGCGGGGGGATGTCCCTCCTGCTAAAAGATGAAGGGAGCCGTAGACTTGAAATCGAAGATTCCTCTGCTCTTTTTTGTATGGGTTCTGTTGTTACAATTCGCCCATGCTGGCGAGCACGTTGACCGTATTGGCCCGATCCTGTCGGAATCGGCCAAGTTCCCTGGTGTCGTGGTCCATGGGTTACCCCTAGAGATTCAAACTCCTGTCGGGCTTCAGAGCGAGGCTCCCTCGGCCAAATCTCCGGGCAAGGCCTTCTTTCTGTCGCTCCTGGTGCCGGGTTTGGGGGAACTGTACGCCGGATCTTCACAAAAGGGAAAGATTTTCCTGGCCGCTGAGGCGGCCGTCTGGTCAGGATTCGCGGCCTTCGAGCAATATAGCGCCTGGAAGAGGAGAGATTACGAGGTGTTTGCCGCGGCCCACGCGGGGGTGAAACTTGACGGGAAGGACGACGATTTTTTTAAAAATGTCGGCATCTACCAGAACGTTCGGAGCTACAACGCCGATCGATTGCACGCCAGGGATATGGACGAGGTTTACTGGGACGAGGACCTCTATTTCTGGGAATGGGACAGCCCGGAGTCACAAGCTCTGTTCAGCCAGTTGAGGAACTCCAGCCGCAAGGCCCACCGCCGGGCTCTCAACATGGTGGGGGTGGGAGTGTTAAATCGACTGATCAGCGCCATCGATGCTGTTCGGTCGGCTCGAGCCTTCAATAGGAAAGGCCAGGGCGATCAAACGGGCCTCAGCCTCGATTTTGAGATCGGCGGCAGTCTGCGCAACCCGAAGGCTATGGTTGTTGTGGAAAAGAGCTTTTAGCACATCAAACATGTCCATTGGGAGGTCAATAAACCGCCACCTTCTCCGCTCGGGTGACGGTTTTTTGTTTGCACCCTTCCCGGGGTCAAAAATTCCAGAAATTCCTCTTGACAATTGCGCAAATTTCTAATATATTCCGAAATAGTTTAACTAAAAAGGAGTCATGTCCGAGAATGCAATATATCGAAAGAATCCTGAATTTCGACCTTCCGCCCCGGCAGTCTGCCTTTTTGTGGGGACCGAGAAAGACGGGGAAATCGACCTGGCTGAAAGTTAGGTTTCCCCACAGTCTGGTGTACGATTTTCTTCAAACCGATCTCTTTTTCGAATTCTCCAAGAGGCCCTCGCTGCTGCGGGAACAGTTGCTGGCAAAGGATGTCGATGCTTTGAAATCTCCGGTGATACTGGATGAAGTGCAAAAAATCCCTCATATTTTGGACGAAGTGCATTGGTTGATCGAGAACAGGGGGCTCAGCTTCATATTGTGCGGATCAAGCGCCCGGAAGCTGAAAAGGGGGAAGGCTAACTTACTGGGAGGCCGGGCATGGCGTTATGAAATGTTCCCATTGGTCACGGCCGAACTGCATGACTTTAATCTATTGAGAGCCTTGAATCGCGGCATGATACCGGACCATTATCTAAAAGAAGGCTATAAAAAAGCTTTAAAGGCTTATACCCGAGATTATTTGAAAGAGGAAGTTTTTGCCGAGGGATTGACCCGGAACATCCCCGCATTTTCCAGGTTTTTTGATGCCATGGGATACGCTCACGGCGAGCTTACAAATTACTCCAACATAGCGCGTGAGTGCGGAGTGGATTCCAAGACTGTAAGAGAATACTACCAGATCCTCGTCGATACGCTTCTTGGAACCATGGTAGAGCCCTTTAAAAGGAGGCAAAACCGGCAAGTCATCAGCAGGGCGGCAAAATTCTATCTGTTCGATGTGGGCGTTGCCGGTGCTATAACAAAGCGACACCTGGAGGAAGAGAAAGGTGAATTGTTCGGGAAAGCGTTTGAGCATTTCATATTTATGGAGATAACAGCTCACAATTCTTACAATGAACTGGATTATGAAATCAATTTCTGGAGGACAAAGTCAGGTCTGGAAGTCGACTTTGTCTTGGGTGGGGGGGAAGTGGTCATCGAAGTGAAGGGCACAACCCGTGTCGAGAACAGGGACTTGCGGCCCCTGATCGCCTTCATCGAGGAATATTCGCCGAGGAAGGCTTTAGTTGTATGCAATGAAAGGGAAGAGAGGGTTCATGGGGGGATACGAATAATGCCCTACAGAAAATTCCTGCGTGATTTGTGGGAAGGCGAGATTGTTCGTTGACTTGAGCATAAGCAAACTTGACATTTCGGAATTTCGGCAAATTACTATGAAATAACCACGCAGGTGCAGCGAGACTTTATTGAGTCTATTGCCGTCAAACGGACAAAAGGGGTTGAGATCGAGCAATTGTTTTTCAACTGTACAAAAATCAATTTACTGATGTCCTTCGGACGATACAATTTTGATATGCCATCCATTGATTTCAGCAAATTAGTTAGACCCAGAAAAAATTGTCTCTATGGCCCGATCATTTCCACTGAAAACACAAAAGTTCTTAAACAGCAATGAATATTTTCGAAAAGTGAATTTTTGTTGCGTCAGGGAGTACGCTTGCCTGGACTCACAAAAAATGAAATTTCGAAACTCATAAAAAGAATAGACGAATTCTAACAGGGCCCGTATCAGTTACGGTACATGGTTACGTCAAGAAAAGAGGAAAACCGAGGCCGAAAGAGGAAACGGGCCCCGTTAGATATGAAGTTATCTCACGGGGCGGGATCGTAACCCTAACCGAACAACGTTTTTGGTTGCGGCTTCGACGCGCCATGAGTTTTTCGTCCACGCCATACGAAAGCCAGCAGCCCAGGGTTTCGTTCGGAACATCTTCGTAAAACCGAAGCTCATCATCAATAATAATAACAGTCCATTCGACTTCACCACTTGGCTCTTCAAGCAATCGGTAGGCAACATTTCCACCCAAGACAGTGGCAATCTCTGTCACCCTCAACGTGAGCGTGTCAACCTCTGATCCAACCTCCTTTCAGCATTGCGCTTTGACCGGGGGTGTTTGCCGCAAAGAAGGATCGCTGACATAGAAGATGGGTTGGCGGACGACGGACAGTTCCTCCGTCTTTTTTATCGAGGATATCAACCGAGATGCCACTACATATAGTGCTTTTCAGCCCTATGCTACACAGGATGTGCAATCTGATGAAAAAATTTTGAGAAATTTTTGAAAAATTGCATTTTTTCCTTGACAAATGGAGAAAAATGGTTTATTATGGGATAAAACGGTTTGAAGTGGGATAGCCTGGGTTGAGATGGGGGAGCGTTGGCCCAGAACGGGGTTGCTCTGGAGAACCTTCACGAAAGGAAGGCTTACTGTGGTCGTTGAGGAGCTTTTCGGCAGTTTCTCCTGCACCATTGAGAACGGACGGATAAAACTACCCGCCCCCTTTTGCAAAGTTCTATCAATAGACTCCAAGCAGAAATTTCACATTACGAGGGAAAACAGCGACAGCCTCTATCTCTATACCCAAGAGCAGTGGGGGGAAAAGGTGGTGGAGCTGAGGAATTTGAGGATCAGGGAAAGAGGTGAGGAGAGGCTCAGAAACATCGCCGACAAGTATCATTTGGTTGAGGTTGATAAGAACGGTCGGATGACGATTCCGCAAGATCTGAGGGAGGCGGTTGGGCTGGATAGGCGGGTGGTCGTGGTGGGCCT
>JBHIER010000341.1:0-4182 GCA_046760705.1 bacterium | reverse complement strand
AAGGTTTTATGATCTTCAAGATGGAGATCGAACTGTTCCTCGATGTCCATTTTGACTACTTCCATAATTTTTGCCAAATCATCGAGGAGATTTTCAAAAACTATCTCCCTGGAGATGTCGAGGTGCGGGAGAGCGTAAAGATGCTCGTCGCAGATGTATCGAAGCTCTTTCTTCAAATACATGAGTTTGAGGATCTTAGTGAAGTCCTTATCTGAGATAGCGTCGAGGCCACCTCTGGTGTACTCAGCCACGATGGGTGCAAAATCAAGACTGGCCAGCAAGATCATAGCTTCCCTTTGTTCCCACACCTCAAACTTCGCTCCGTTGGTGATGATCCCAATGGAGGCATTCAGCTCTCGGAGGCAGGGAAACAACAGATCACGACGGATAGGCTTAAGATTCTTCACGTTGGCGCTTTGGATCTTGACGGCGATGACTGGCTGCAACTTAGCAGGTCCAATGTTCAGATCAATTGTGCCTGAAGGAATTGCGACCTCATGGTAGAAATCGTCCTCGTCGTAGCCCAGTCTTTGATGGATAGGTTTTAGAATTTTGTCTCGAATGGCAGGCACATCGTTACTCTTAGCATACCGGACATAGTCCAAGAATCCGCATCCTAAATGGCGAAAATTTGAAAAGATAGATAGAATATCCTGGACAAACTTAGTCTTGCGCTGAGTGCGAATGGGAGTCATTTATTTCCTCTAAACCAGATATTCGATCTTCAACTTCTTTCCACATCCCTGAACCCTCGCCCCTATCTTCGCTGCTCAGACATTCAGTCAACGCTTTCTCAATTCAAATTTGGTCAAGCTAATATAATAATGATGTTCGGCCCCACCTTTGTCAAGATATTTGTTTAACTGCGGCAGGTAAAGAAGGCCGGTGAATATCAGGTGGGGGGCGGACCCATCTTCGATCCCGATTCTTGGAGGTGGAAGTATGAGCCGCAGAGGTACGGAGATTTTTGGGGAGATATTTGGTCGGAATGCTCTTCATTCGGTCTGCTCTGAGGGTTTGGGCGACGGCAGGTGGGCCAGAATCTCCTCCTTCGCCTCTCGGAGCGCGAATAGGTCGGTTTTCACCTCCCAGCCTCTCTGTCGCAAAGCTCTCATGATCTTGGCCAGTCCGGGGATGTCCAGACCTATCGATGTGAGAAGGCCGTTCTGTCGGAAAACGTGTTGGGGTGAACCCTGGAGGACGACCCTACCTTCGTTGAGGACCACAACCCTCTGGGCAACCTGAGCAATAAGGTCAATGTAGTGAGAGATGAGGAGAACGGTCACTCCGGCGGCGTGGAGTCTTCGAACGAGCTCGAATATGCGCTTCATTCCTCCGGGGTCCAGGCCGGCAGTGGGTTCGTCTAAGATGAGAATCTCAGGCCTCATGGAGAGAATGGTAGCAATGGCTACGAGGCGCTGCTCCCCGGCGCTCAGCGATAGGGGGGAGCGGGACCCGAAGATTTTTGGGTCTAAGCCGACGAGCTCCAGAGCGTCCCTGACTCGTTCCTTGGTTTCCGCTTTCTCCAGGCCGAGATTGCAAGGGCCGAAGGCCACCTCCTTCTCCACACTCTCCTCAAAAAACTGAAGCTCCGGAAACTGGAAGACCAAGCCGACCTTACGGCACACTTCGTGCGTTCTCTTCTTTCCCTGCCAGAGTTCGTTCCCATTTACGAGAACCCTACCTGAAGAAGGCTTGAGTAATCCCAGGAAGTGTTCGGCCAAAGTGGTCTTCCCCGAGCCGGTGGGGCCGATGAGGGCCACACATTCGCCCCTCTTGATGCCAAGGGAGACATCCGATAAGGCCGTCTGTTGGGTGGGCAGACCGTTGTCGTAGACATGGCTGAGATGGTCCGAAGCCAATCTGTCTTCCGGCCGCACATTGTGCCCAAAAGCACCAGCGCCGGGGATGGGGTTCTCTGTCGGTCCCCCTTCCATCAAGACAGCACTTTCGAGAAGGATGTCGGAGGGGAGGGACAGGCCCGATTTTCGCAGCTCTTCGTTTAGCTGAAAAGATAGGGGTGCCTCCAAGCCCCATCGGTGCAGTTCTTTCGATTGGTCAAGGATGGACACCGGGTCTCCATCGATGACAATCCGACCTCCGACCAAGACGAGGAGACGATCAGCCTCCAAGGCTTCTTCCGGGAACTGGGTGATATGGAGAATGGTTGTCTTCCCTTCAGAATGGATCTGCTTGAGCAGAGTGATGAGGTCGCGCCTGCCCCGGGGGTCCAGCAGCGATGTCGGTTCATCGAGGACGAGGTATCTGGGCTCCATGGCCATGACGCTGGCGATGGCCAGACGCTGTTTCTCCCCACCTGAGAGTCGGTGAGGTGGATGATGGCGGTACGGGTGCAGATCGAACCTGCGCAGGGTTCCCTCGACCCGGTTTCGGATGACCGCAGGAGGTAGGCCGAGGTTCTCCAACCCGAAGGCGATCTCCCGCTCCACTGTGGCCGAGACGATCTGGTTGTCCGGATTTTGAAAGACCATGCCCACCCGACGGCGCACCTCCCACCACGAGTCTGGATCAGCTACGTCAAAATCGTCCACAAGGACCTGGCCGGTAGTCGGGGTGAGCAGTCCGTTCAGGCATCGAGCTAAGGTGGTCTTTCCACAACCATTGGGACCGATGATAGCCACATAGACACTCTCCCCTACTTCAAGATCGATGCCTCTTAAAGCAGTTATTTTATTCTTATCATCGTCATTGTAAACGAACCCAAGATCTCTCACTCGTATCATCGCTTCAATCAGGAAGTTGCCTCAACCTTCCAGTGGCTTCATCAAGTCTCTTTTGGATGTCTCTCCCCCTCGCCTTTTTGGTTAGTTAAGAGCAGCTTGAATATACTCCATCAACATACTTATTTCCCCCTTTAGCCTGACATCTGTTTGCCTTACCCATATAACTCCGGTTTCAAGAACCAATAGCTTCTCTCCAGACATTTCCTTTTTGTCAAATGTGTAGGTCTGCCCCCGTCTTGTTGACGCTTTTCCTTCCCCGTTGGAGGGTTCACTCAGGTGGATGAGCTTCGGATATTAGGTTGTTCGCCTTTCGAGACAAATCTGCTTTTGTTGATGGTCAGTGTTTTATCCATTTAGTCTTGTGTGACCTCCCTTCAGTTCAGTTTTTGCTTTTAGCACTTGGTGTAGGACTCGGACTCTTTTTTGTCAACCGTTAACGTTATCCTATTCCTTTAATATTGGTTTCATCCCTTGATCGACCTGGTTTTTCTCATCACTTCCTCGTACACCTCAAGAATCGGGACACCTTTTTTCTGAGCGATCCTGAGGCAATCCTCATATTCGGGAGTACACCGTTTTTCACCGTCTATGATTGTGGTTTTAATCCGAATCTGGCCGTATTGAGTCTGAATAGTCTCTGTGTTTCGGCGCAGCTTCTGTCGTTGAACCGGATAGATTCTCAGTCCTAACGTCGTTGTCTCTTTGAAAATCAGGGAGCTTATTCGGTTCACAGAACTCGGATCGACCAGGACACTCACCAGCACTCCTGGCCGTGATTTTTTCATGATCACCTGGGTAAGATAGACATCTTTGGCCCCCTCTTCAAACAGTCTGTCCGTCAAGTACCCGTATACTTCCGGATTCATATCATCGATGTTGGTCTCGATGATGATAGACTGATCGTGGAGGAGAGCTTCATCAGATTCACCGATCTCGACCCTGAGCAGGTTGGGGATCTCCTTCAATTGTCTCGCTCCGACGCCGTATCCAATACTTTCCGTCTTAAGGGGGGGCACTTCATCAAAGCTTTCGGCCAAAGTCGTGATTATGGCCGCCCCCGTTGGCGTCACCAGTTCCGCCTCAATGTGGGTGGCTCTGACTGGGACCCCTCGTGTCAGCTCAACTGTCGCCGGCGCGGGAACAGGAAGTGGGCCGTGGACGCCCTCCACAAATCCGGTGCCAAATCTCAGGGGTGAGGAGTAGACTTGCTTTACCCTCAAGAGTTCCAAACCTACCACAGCCCCCACCACATCCACGATGGCATCGGTGGCCCCAATCTCGTGGAAATGTACTCTGTCTGGCGAAGTATTGTGAACTTTAGCCTCGGCTTCAGCCAACCGTTGAAATATCCTCTTCGATGTGGCCTTTGATGGTTCACTGATTGAGCTCTCGTCTATGATCTCAACGATATCGGCCAGATCTCTCTGGGTTGCACCGT
>JBHIER010000340.1:0-4186 GCA_046760705.1 bacterium | reverse complement strand
CGCCGATTGTTCCATACGAGATAGGATTTGATCAATCGTAATCTGTTGGCCATTTGCAAGTCCAAAAGTGAAAAGAGCAGCGGAAACAAACGCACAAATTCTGAGAAATCGATTATCGAGGAAGGACAGCTGTGGAAACCTTTTACCCACTGAACGTTTGAAAAACCTCACTAATATCACTTTGAATCCTAAACCTCCGAAATGACGCAACCTCTATTTCCCGTCAGCTGCGGCGGGGGATAGAACAGTTGACCACTATTTTTCTATTCTGGAATGCTGTATGTTACATTTCCTTCTGCGTCAAACATTTGTATTCGCGCAACGTTGGTTGAGTCCACAGAAAACTTTATACGTTCTTTTCCATTATTATCAAATAAAACTAGAAGGGCTGTTCGATCAGCATTCGAAACACCCATTGCTATCCTTTGCGATGCTGTTTGGCCAATTGGTGTATCAGGACTTGGCTCATTAAACATATTTATTCCCACCGCGCCTTTATACTTGATGAAACACATCGCCTCTGCTGTTTCATAGTCAAAACAGAGCATACGTGGGTCCAAATTATCTTCAATCCCAAGGCCACCCACCTCGTTACCCAGAGAATCTTTAAATTGAAACCCATAAACATTGGTTGATCTTGGATATTCTGTTCCTTGAACTACTGGATTTGGTAAAGGTGTTGCAATGGTCAGGCGTGCTCTGTCTTTGTCATCGGCGAGGTCAATTTTTCTGACAGTTATCGTATCGTATTTTGTCTGACCATAGAAGAATGATCTAACTAGTGCCAATAGAAGAATAACTGCCAATGCAGTGAGGAAAGTGACTTTCCTTTTTAGGCTATTTAATTGGTTTTGCATTTCAATTGTATTCATTTACTCCTCCTTGTACATTGCCAGATCGGAGATTTCGTGCACACCGATTTCCACGTGGTTAAGCTCGGCCTTGTATTCCTGTGGTTCCTCATCAACATCGGCCCAATCCATTATGAGCTGTCCCAGAGGAAGGCTGATGGGGCCCAGGCTGAGCTTGAAGGTTGTCTCTATTTTCGCCGGCTCGATCTCTCTGGCGACGATGGCTTGAATTTGGTCCAGATCAGGGCTGGTGTAACACCCTGAGCCCAGCAAACAGTTTATGATGATGAACCCAAAGAGGGTTGGTCTCATTTTTTCTCCTCCCTGGGCTTTTGTTTGGGAGGTGTCTTTAGAGAATCCAGGGCCGGAATATCGAATTTGCGGCTCAATTTCCCCAGGTTCTCCAGGTCGAGATCACCCACTATGTTGACAAAAGCCGCCTCTTCACCGTATGATATGGCCATAATGACCAATCCGGCGATTTTAGCCTTCACAGATTTCATGTAAATGTGCACCTGTTCGTCGGGCTCTTGAGCTCGAACGATGATCTCCCATTTGTCTTTCCGCAATTTTTTGGCTATCTGAGAGACCTTGGTTTTGATCTCGGGGGTTCTCAAAGAGTCGATGGAGAAGGTCTGCACTCTAATCAATTTTAAACTCGACAACAACTTTGCCAGATCGGGATCTTCAGTGCGGCTGGCGTTCGCCACCAGTGAGAGAAGCGGTTCCTTCAAAAAGACCTCCACTGTTGTCTCCCCTGTTTTGAACACTTCCATAGAGCTGAAATCGACGTACCCGGGCAGCTTCTCCAACTCCTCATCTTGGGAGATGGCCAAAGCGGTAAATAGAAGCACCTGAATTGCTGCGAACACTATTCTTCTCACGAGTTCTCTCCTTTCTTGATCGATTCAGTCACAGCTTCAATGCCTATCTTCAGAGGTCGAAGCACAGCAGCGGGGATGATCTGCTCCTCCAGAATTGATTGGGTGCGGCTGGTGGCGTAATTCACGTAGCCGAAGGCCAGAAGAGCCTCCTTTTTGGCCTGAGCGATCTCCTGGGGGGTGTAGTGGGGCTGTCCCCCTTTGAACCATTGTGATGGCGGGTAAAGGCTGAACGTGATAAGAATCAGAACGGCGGCGGCCAGAGAACAGGTGAGCCCCCACACCAGTCGTGGTCGGAGTTGGGAAAGATCTGGCATCAGCCTCCTGAACCGTCTTCTGCTTTCCGGTTGAATCTGTTTGAGCACACTCCGAAAGACCCTCTCCGGGCACTCTTGGACCGGCAGGGAACGGAGCTCTTCGGCAATACTGAGCGCCAGCTCCAACTTTTTGCGGCAGTCAGCACATGTGGCCACGTGCTCGCCCACCCTTCGGCTGAGGCCCGCAGCCAGGTCACCATCGATATGGGCCTCCAAGAGATCGTCCACTTCAATACATTTCATCATCCAAATCTCTCCTCAGATATTGATCTTCGTACAAAGCCCTCAACCGCTCCCGCAGCAGCCGTCTCCCCCGGTGAATGTACGATTTGACGGAGTTGAGGGGCATGTCCAACACTTGGCTGATCTCCTCATATTTCAAGTCCCCGATCTCCCTCAGAATGATCACGGTCCGCAGTTTCTCCGGCAACCGGGCGATGGCCCCTTCGATCCTCCTGCGCAGATCTGCCCTCTCTGCGCTCGGCTCCACCAGGGGAGCTCTCAAGCCCTCATCACGATTCCGGGCCTCCAGAGAGATGGGCGAATCGAGCCTGGTTCTTTTCCGCCTGGCCCAATCGATGCACAGGTTTCGGGTCACCTTCGAGACCCAGCTCTTCGTCGGCCCCACCCTGATCGAATCCAGGCTCTGCCAGATCCTGAGCAGGACCTCCTGCGTCAGATCCTCGGCGTCCTCACGGGTGCCTGAAAAGTAGTAGGCGTAGCTGTAGATGAGGTCCTTATATTGCCTCACAACGCGCTCAAATTGAATCTCTTTCATACATATCCTTCGATCTAAGAGACGTCTATTGAGAGAAAATTGTTACACGGTAGGTTCAAAAATAGGGAAAAATGGAATGTAAACACCCATCTCGTGCACCACTTTGCTCAGTCAAAACCGCTCAATCGGCCTTGTTTCTTGCGAAAAATTCAATTATATTTGCAACGGCCCGGGCGGTGTGGATTGAGGCGGTGTTGGACCTTCTGATACAATCATGGAGTAGACCCGATAGGGGGCCGGATAGATTCACCAATGACGTGAGGAGGCACATGAGACGAGAAGCCCCTGGTTTTGTGCTCGCTGCCCAAGCCTTTTTTTTATCTGACCTGTGGTGGGCCGAAGCCGCACCTTTTCGTCTGCCAAGTCCGTGGGCCGGAGGCCCTGTTGGCCTGCCGCCAGGTGTTGATCGACCGCGGGGGCTATCAAAATTGAGGAAGTGCATCCCCCAAACTGAGGATCTGTGAGAGAGACGCGCCACATTGGACCGAAAGGACGGCTGGAGCTGATCCTCGGATTGACGTTGTCGTTGACCCTTTGCATCTCCAGCCATGCCCAGAAGTACCTGACCGTAGATCAGATTTACGGAAGCGAGGAGTTCAAAGGCATATCCCTAAAAGGGGTCCAATGGACACCTGACGGGACAGGGTTCACCTATCTTCAGCGGGACGAGGAGACGGATCAGCTCGATCTCTGGCGCTACGATCTGAAGTCTGGTGAGAGAGTCAAGCTCGTCAGCTCAGAGCAAGTGAACGTTCTCGGAGAGGGGAAGAGGGAGAAACGCTTCACCCTTGACAGCTACCTCTGGTCGCCGTCGGGGAGGGATATTCTGTTCCTCTCCGAGGAAGACCTCTATCTCTATCATCTCTCCTCCGGTGAACTGAGGCGACTGACCGAGGACGAGGAGGAGGAACGCGATCCGCAATTTTCGCCGGACGGCGGAAAGCTCGCCTTCCTCAAAAATGATAACCTCCACGTCCTCGACATCGAGACAGGAGCCCTCACCCAGTTGACCCACCAGGGGACGGAGCACCTTTTGATCGGTCGTTTCGACTGGGTCTACGAGGAGGAGTTCGGCATTCGAAAAGGGTTCTTCTGGGCCCCGGACGGCCGGCACATCGCTTACTTCCAATTGGATGAGAGCCAGACATCAGAATTCCCCATAATAGATTTCATTTCTGTGCACAATGAGGTCCAGCCAATGCGGTATCCTAAGGCTGGTGATAAAAATTCTGTTGTGAAGATCGGAGTCGTTCCGACCGAAGAGCCGACGACTACTATCTGGATGGAGATTGGCGATGAGACCGACATCTACATCCCGCGCATCAAGTGGCTGCCCGATGGTGAAACCTTGGCCATCCA
>JBHIER010000339.1:0-4192 GCA_046760705.1 bacterium | reverse complement strand
CCTGAATCCCTTCGAGGTCCAGAAGATCATGAAGCAGAAGATTCAGGCTATCATGCAAGAGGTAAATCAGTAAATGTTATCCACATATCCACATCAATTCACAAAAAGAAGAAAGAAAAAGGAAGCGAAAAAGAAAGAAGAAAAACAACTACAACTACGACTACCTTCGGTTACATTTTATTTTGAGGCAATACGCTCTCCGATCCTTTCAAAACTCCTGTGCAAAATGCCCCATTTTGGGGATTTCGATCGGCGAGAGGGCTTCTCCTTTGCGGATCGACTTTTCGGCTATTCTCTTAACATTAAGAAAATCAAATTGTTAATAACAGCTCGCATATTTCGGGAAACCGCTTTTTCATTTGGCACCAATTTTGCACCTGGATTGGTGAGCGTTGCGGAGTGAGAGTTTTTGTTTTGTGTTGACCTGAAAAATGTTGAGGGGTTCGGACAGATGTTGAGACTGAAATCCAAAGTGGCAGTGGTAGGAATGGGGCTTCTTTTCTGGATGATCCTGGGTGCGGCTGAAGGAGCGAGCCGTACTCTCCAGCTCGTCTCTGCAAAGCCGGGTCTGTACGACCAAAAGACCGGGCGGTCGGTCACCCTGGGTCACCCACTTCCGACAAAACCCGAAGGTGTCGATAGTCCGCAGCTACTGTCCGGTACGGCCACGGGCACAGGCCGAGCTCTGGTTATCTTGGTGGAGTTTCCCGACCACGGTGCCGACGTCAGCCACACCCCGTCGGTTTACAGCCAGATGCTCTTCTCCACCGATACTTATCCGACAGGGAGCATGAACGACTATTATCGAGAGGTCTCCTACGGTACTTTCGGTGTCACCGGTGATGTGACCCGCTGGTACACCGCCCCTCAGCCGTACTCCTTCTACGTGAGTGGCAGCTACGGTTTTGGCCCCTATCCGAACAATGCCCAGAAGATGGTGGAGCACGCCGTGGCTTTGGCCGATCCTGATGTTGACTTCTCACTGTACGACACCGACGGTGATGGGTACGTTGACGCCCTCTTTGTGATCCACGCCGGCCCGGGGGCAGAGGAGACGGGCAGCGCCAACCATATCTGGTCTCATGCCTGGGGGACTCGAACCCCCATTGCTGTGGACGGCGTCACTGTATGGCCTTACTCCATGGAGCCGGAGGAGCATGACAGCGGCAATATCATCAGCATCGGTGTCTTCTGTCACGAATTCGGACACATTCTCGGTCTTCCTGACCTCTATGACATCGACTACAGCTCCGACGGCGTCGGCTTCTACTGTCTCATGGGGAGCGGCTCGTGGGGGGCCGACGGCCGTTCCCCCCATCGGCCGGCCCATCCGTGCGCCTGGTCGAAGATACAACTGGGCTGGATCACCCCCACCTGGGTCACCACCGATCTCTTCAACCGGCCCATTCGCTCCATTGAGGGCACACCGGAGGTATATCGGCTGTGGACGAACGGCAACTCCGGCAGTGAGTATTTCCTGGTCTCCAACCGGCAGAGGACGGGGTTCGACTCTCTGTTGCCCGGGAGCGGTGTGCTCATCTGGCACATCGATGAGACCGCGCAGAATAACAGCGACGAAACCCACAAGTTGGTAGATCTCGAGCAGGCCGACGGCTTGAATCAACTGGACGTTTATGGTGACTACAACCGCGGCGATGCGGGCGACTTCTTCCCTGGGACCACCGGCAATCGTAGCTTCGACCGCGACTCCAACCCCAACAGCAGAGATTATGAGGGCTCCCCCACCGGTGTGGCCGTGAGAAATATAAGCAACTCTGCCAGCGTAATGGCCGCTGACCTTGAGGTAACAGGAACCCCATATCCCGATATTCTCGCCTCAACCACAAGCCACGATTTCGGAAATACAAATGTCGGTGAGTCCTCCGCGTGGGTGTTGACCATATACAATGGGGGAACAGGGGACCTGACAGTCAACACGATCATCTCCAACCATTCTGACTTCACCATTGCCTCCCCGAGCTTTCCTCAGCAGATCACCTCTGGTAGCTCAATGGCCGTCTCCGTCACCTTCTCACCTCAGTCCGGTGGGCATAAATCGGGCCAACTGACTGTCTCCAGCGACGACCCGGACGAAAGTATCCTGCACATCGCGGTGAGCGGATACGGCGATGCACCTTCTGCTTCCCCTGACATTGTGCTCCCAGAGACAAACCACGACTTCGGCAGCCTCCTGGTCGGTGAGCAGGTGGATTGGACCCTCTCTGTGCACAACTTAGGGAGTGCCAATTTGCTGATCTCATCGGTTCAATCGGATTGTGAGGACTTTGAGGTTGCTTCACCGACATTCCCTTCCACAATTTCGCCAAATGCGACTGTTTCCGTGATCATCTCTTTTAAGCCTTCAACTGCAGGCGTCCGCGCAGGCCATCTGACCGTATTGAGTAACGATGTGGACGAAGGGTCTATCGCGGTGAACGTCACCGGCACGGGCCTGGCTCCACAGATCGGTGTGAGCCCCTCACACATTGAAAAGACTCTTCCGGGGGAGGACACAGTGGCGGTGGAGCTGTCCATTGATAACCAAGGCAATTACCCACTGTCCTTTGAGATTGGTGAAATGGCGAATTGGCTCTTTCTCACGCCGATCTCAGGGACAGTGGGTGCAAATCAGACGACAAAGGTAACAGCAATCCTCAAAAGCGGATCTCTCTCAGAGGGAGAGTACGCTGCGGAAATTACTATCTTCAGCAACGACCCCGAGAATGGGAGCGTACTCGTTCCGGTGTCCATGGTCGTCGAGACATCCCGCATCCGTGTGGGTTCTCCCGTCACCTATGCTTTTCCGGGGGACACTGCTCTGATTGACATTGAGATGGACAACTGGACCGAGAGGCCTGTCCCTGTATGCGGCCTCCAGGCTGAGGTTCACTTCGACGGGGCAGTCTTCACCCCGGTGGAGATTACCCCTACAGAGAGATCGCAGAACATGAACTCCTTCGTTTGGAGCTCGCCGGAGCCGGGCCGTCTCATCCTCCTCATCTCAGACACCAACCACCACACCATCCCAACTGGGACAGGCTCCATCGCTCGCATCCGCTTCGCTACGAGCGAGGGGCCTGAGCTTGGCCAGTCCTACCGGATAGAATTTGAGAAGGTGATCTTGGCCGATGAAGGGGGAAAAGCATTGCCCATCACATCCCTGGATGGACTCATCATCATTGGATCCAAAGGCGACATAAATCGCGATGGCACCATTAACGTAATCGATCTGATCTACGTTGTCAACATCATCCTGGGAAGTGTCAATCCCACAGAAGGTGAGATGTGGGCGGCTGATTTTAACGGCGACGGCGCGATCGACATCATCGACGTCGTTGACATGGTGAACCACATTTGCAGCACCTCGCCGCCGACGGCCAAGGGGAGTCCAGCATCGGCTGAATTAACTGTTGAGAGGATGATCTCCCTGCGAACTGGACAGCCGGCCCTACCGATTTCAATCAGCCATGGCGATGGGATTGCAGGAGTCCAAATGGAAATTGTTTATAATCCAGAACTTTTCACTCCGCGTGATCTCATACCCGCGGACCGGTGCCGCTGTATGCGCGTGGAATGGAAGGATTGGAATGGACTGATAACGGCATTGATGTTCGCTCCCAAGGGCGAGGCCATACCCTCTGGCCATGGCCCGGTCCTCTACCTGACGGGGGAAGAGGAGGATAGCTATGAGCTCAGCCCCGCTGCACGAATTCAATACGTTGTCTTGGTCAACAGGAATGGTAACGCCATTCCAGTGGAGAACATTGGGGCAAGTGTGGAGCCGGAAGCAGAAGTTCCTGATGGTTTCACTCTTGGGCAAAACTATCCGAACCCCTTCAATTCTGCCACCACCATCCGTTACTCCATCCCCGGCATAAAGCAAAGAGCAGAGAGCGAAGGGAGGGGAGAGGACTCTGAGCTCTACGCTCTTCGCACTACGCTCAAAATCTACAACATCCTCGGCCAGGAGGTAAAAACGCTGGTGGACGAGCCGCAGGGGCCTGGCTATTACACGGTGACCTGGAATGGGCGGGATAGTTCTGGGCGCGAGCTGCCAAGTGGGGTCTATTTCTATCGTCTCGAAGCGGGTGTATTTACAGATACAAAGCGGATGTTATTGGTCAAGTAAGCGCGGTATAGAAAACTCATGAAAGGAGGAGAGCCTTGAAGCGCACAATGCTGTTCATCCTGG
>JBHIER010000338.1:0-4221 GCA_046760705.1 bacterium | reverse complement strand
TTGTCGAAAAAGAAATTCATTTACCAATAAGTGCCTCACAGCATCCTACGAATATTGGCAGGAAAAATTAAAAAATTCGTGTGCTTTTAATGCAGACGATAGGGATCCATTCGACGTCCTTCTGCAACGTCTCATTCCTCGCGATTTCTTGAGTTCCAGAATAGATGACTATTATGAAGAACGAGGCCCACAGATGATTTGTTCGTATCAAAGATATACAATACGAAGGATAGACCACATGCTGTTGAGAAAACTTCAAGCGATAAAAATAGATCAGGTTTCGAATATACTCTCTACTTACTGAAAATAACCTCATGACAAAAGATATTTGTGTCGAACTATATTTTATGATAGAGAAAGTAGACAGAGAAAGGATGTTTCTGTGACTAATCTCACACTTAAGAGGACATATGAACAACTCTAAAGAGGAAGAAAAGAGATTTAAAACACCCGAAGATCTGTTGAGAAGTGAAGGCAAGTACTGGTCAGCCACGCTCTTAGGGGCCATAATCCGATTAGACGGGATTATTGAATCTGAAATTCTCGGTACATCTTATGTTCCCCATGGAATTCCAAAAGTTAGATTGACAGAAGAGATGAACCCGGACTTATGCAGAAAAGAAATGGATTTATATGAGTGGACCATAGGAGAATCTGTTGGTGGTTTTTTCAGAGTCTTTTGGGAATCTGTTATCAAAAGGAAGAAATATATCATGGATGCGGTTGTAACAATGGATAATAATCTTAATGTAAGGGTTAAATTAAATAAAGAGAGTTTTCGTGAACATGCTGAAAATATTCGTAAAAACTATGGAAAAGATAAAGCTGTAATAGTATTGCAAGATCCCCCTGAGAGGTATGAGGAGCCTACCTGTGAAAGGTGACCGAATGCCCTTAATTCTGTTAGTTCAAGAGTGCGCATTTATCTCCCCTTGATGTGAGAAACATAACCGACGACCCGGCCGAAGACACCGACCCCAGTTGGTCGCCGGATGGTCAAACCATTGTCTATTCATCCAATTACGGTGACCAGGAAGAACCCGAGATCTGGACCATCCCCGCTAACGGTCAAGGGATGCCAAAACGGATAACCTCTCATCCAGCCTATGACGGAGCACCGTCTTTTTCACCAGACGGAACGAAGATCGCCTTCGAATCTGAGCGGAGCGGAAATCTCGACATCTGGGTAACCATCGTCTCGCTCAAAGGTGACGTCAACGGTGATCTCCAGGTCAATGTGCTGGATGTTGTACTGGCTGTCAATATTATTCTGGGTACTGTATCCCTAACCCCAGAGCAGTTCTGGGCGGGCGATTTTGACGACGATGGGTTGGTAAACATTTTGGACGTGGTTCAAATTGTGAACCGCATCCTCGGAGTTCAAAATGACAAAGAAAGGAAACGTTGAAATCGGTTCAGCCGGAGCCGCGCTCTCCCCAGCGCGTAATGGGTTGCGGCTGGGCGAAAGTTTGTAGTAGGGCACGAAGCGGGAGCGGAGTGCTGTTTTTTTGATAGTACTCCTCGCCTTGTAGAGGCATGGTTGTCATTCCGGGTTTTTCCAGGAATCTCCGTCTCGCACCTCCGAGTCAGGAGATTCCTGCATTCGCCCCGAATCGAGTTCGGGACAGGCACGACTGACAGGTGGAGGTGTGCCCAAGGGGTGAGTAACCGCGCTTTCCATAGCGCGTTCTTGGTTGGGTGGTAATATACGAGGAGATGCCGGATCAAGTCCGGCATGACAGGAGGGTTGTGACATCATCCAACCCCTCTCTGTCATCATCCGGCTTGACCGGATGATCCAGGGCCTTTGCCCTGCCACTCCACCCCTGGATTGCCCGATCGGGTCTGGCAATGACAAAGGGAGTATGTCGGGCACTGACAGGGAGGGTAGTCAGAGCCAGGCCCGACATGACAGCCCTTCGCAGGGGCACATTTGCCATAAAAAAACCACAACTCTCAGAGCTGCGGCAACTCACAAATTTGGTAGCGGGGGGTGGATTCGAACCACCGACCTTTGGGTTATGAGCCCAACGAGCTACCAGACTGCTCCACCCCGCGCCAATGATCTAAATATATACGATTATCTTTCCGTTGTCAAGGTATCTTTTTAAGATACCTTCTCCCCTTGGCCTGCCTCGGGAGGGGAAGGCTCACTGAGCTCCCGTTTCGCCTGCTTGGACGGAAAGCGTCGGCGGCGAACTCTCCTCCTCTGGGGTTTCCCTATCTTTTCCCCCTTTATAATTCTATCGATCTCATCGCCGTCCAGGATCTCCTTGTGAAGCAGCGTCTGAGCCAGGGCGTGGAGTTTGTCGGTGTTTTCGCGCAAGATGGTCTCGGCCCTCTTTTCGGCCCCCTCCACCAGGCGTTTCACCTCTTCGTCGATGAGCACAGCGGTCCGCTCGCTGTAGTCGCGATGCTGAGTGATCTCTCGTCCCAAAAAGATCTCCTCCTCCTTCTTGCCGAAGGTGACCGGCCCGAGGGATTCGCTCATGCCCCAATCGCAGACCATTCTTCTGGCCAGTTCCGTGGCCTGTTCAATGTCGTTGCCGGCTCCGGTGGTGAGCTGGTTGAGGACGATCTTTTCGGCCGCCCGGCCTCCAAGTATGTGGGCCAAAAGCCCGAGGCAGTACTCCTTGGAATGGATGCGGCGCTCATCGATGGGCAGGTAACTGGTCAGACCCAGCGCCCGGCCCCGGGGGATGATAGTCACCTTGTGGACAGGATCGCTGCCAGGGATCATCTTGGAGACCAGGGCGTGGCCCGACTCGTGATAAGCGATGTTCTTCTTCTCCTCCTCGCTGATGACGAGACTCTTCCGCTCCGCCCCCATCATGACCTTGTCCTTGGCCTCTTCGAAGTCGGTCATGGTCACCCTCCTTCGGCCTCTGCGGGCGGCCAGGAGAGCCGCCTCATTCACCATATTGGCCAGATCGGCTCCGGAGAGCCCTGGAGTGCCCCGGGCTAAAATGCTCAGTCTCACATTTTTGGCCAATGGGATCTTCTTGGTGTGCACCTGCAGAATCCCCTCTCGCCCTTTGACGTCCGGGCGGTCGACGACGATCTGTCGGTCGAACCGACCTGGTCTGAGGAGGGCAGGGTCGAGAACATCGGGCCGGTTGGTGGCGGCCAGGAGGATGACCCCTTCGTTCGATTCAAACCCGTCCATCTCCACCAAAAGCTGGTTGAGGGTCTGTTCCCGCTCGTCGTGACCGCCTCCCAGACCGGCACCCCGGTGGCGGCCCACGGCGTCGATCTCGTCGATGAAGATGATGCACGGAGCGTTCCTCTTGCCCTGGTCGAAGAGGTCCCGCACCCTCGAGGCCCCTACGCCGACGAACATCTCCACAAAATCTGAGCCGCTCATGCTGAAGAAGGGCACCTCCGCCTCACCTGCCACCGCCCTGGCCAACAGCGTCTTGCCTGTTCCCGGAGGGCCCAACAGGAGCGCCCCCTTGGGGATCTTCCCCCCTAACTTCCGGAACCTCTCCGGGTCTTTCAAAAACTCGATGACCTCCTGAAGCTCCTGCTTGGCCTCGTCGGCCCCGGCCACATCGTTGAAGGTGACCTTGGGCTTATCCTCCGTGAGAAGTTTGGCCTTGCTCTTGCCAAAGGTGAAGACCCCCTTCGGCCCCCCCTGCATCTGGCGCAGGAGGAAGATCCAGAAGACACCCACCAAAAGCCATGGCAACACACCGAGGAGGACACCCATCCAATTGGAGGGCTTCTCCTTAAAATTGTACTCCATCCCCCTGGCATCCCACTCCTCGATCATCTCCGAATCGATGAAAGGGAGGACAACTTTGAACTTTTGGTACTCTCTGCCGTCGGAAGCCTTGATGGCCGGTGTCCGCAACTCTCCCTGGAGTTCGGTATCGACGATTAAGGCCTCGGCTACGTTGCCGGCCTCCAGTTGTTTTTTGAACTCAGTGTAGGAGATAGCCTCCTCCCCGGACCGGGCCCGGGAGAAGAACTGGACACCGGCAATGGACAGGAGCATGAGGACGATCCAGAAGGCCAGTGTTCTGGGCGTCCGTCCCCAATTGGGGCCCTTTCGCTCAGGCTCCGTGGGCCTCCGGCTCTGGCCCGGGCCTCTGGGGTCAGAACCGCCGGGGTGGCGGCCCTGCCCCTCCCTTTTGTGCTCTGTCCCTTTCAATTGAACATTGCCCCCCACGACTCATACAGCCAGTTCAGTCTGGGCGCACAAAATCGACCTTTAAGACC